>NZ_JAHZMK010000065.1:0-11900 GCF_020387775.1 Photorhabdus antumapuensis | reverse complement strand
GGGGTTCTTCGGCGCTGGCAAGTATTTAATTACAAAAAGAATCCATTCGAACACCAATTAAGCAAAAACAATGACAAATTGCGATTTAATGCGCAAAATGATAAAAAAAGAGGCAGTTTCCTGCCCCTTATCTCTCGTTAAATATAACGTTATTGCTTTGCTACGATATGGCTATTTTCCACATCCAGAGTAATTGGTTTTCCTGGCAATAGTTGGCCGGAAAGTATCTTTTGAGCTAATGGGTTTTCGATTTCCTGCTGGATAGCTCGCTTCAATGGCCGTGCACCGTAAACAGGATCGAACCCGACTTCTGCCAACATTTCCAACGCTTGCTGAGTAATCGTAACCTGATAACCACGTTCTTCCAGACGCTTGTATAAACGTTGCAATTGGATATCTGCAATCGCTGACAAATGCCGACGCCCTAATGGATGGAACACAACAGCTTCATCAATACGGTTAATAAATTCAGGTCTGAAATTATGGCTAACAATTCCCATCACTATATCTTTCATTTCATCATAATTTAGACTACCAAAACGCTCCTGGATCATGTCCGACCCAAGATTAGAAGTCATGATTACAACCGTGTTACGAAAATCGACAGTACGACCTTGCCCATCAGTCAATCGACCATCATCCAGCACCTGTAATAAGATATTGAATACATCTGGGTGCGCTTTTTCCACTTCATCAAGCAAAATAACGGAATAAGGTCGACGACGAACAGCTTCGGTTAAATAACCACCTTCTTCATAACCAATATATCCCGGCGGTGCTCCTACTAACCGTGATACGGCATGTTTTTCCATAAATTCAGACATATCGATACGTACCATTGCATCATCTCTGTCAAACAGGAAATTCGCTAACGCCTTGCACAACTCAGTTTTACCAACGCCAGTTGGACCAAGGAACAGAAATGAGCCAATCGGACGGTTTGGATCAGCTAATCCAGCACGACTACGGCGAATCGCATTAGAGATTGCATCGACTACCTCATCTTGACCAATAACACGTTTATGCAGCTCTTGCTCCATGCGCAACAGTTTATCTTTTTCACTCTCAAGCATTCTGGCAACAGGAATACCCGTCCAACGAGCAAGAATTTCTCCAATTTCCGCATCAGTAACTTTGTTACGAAGCAGTTTCATATGCTTACCTTCAGCTTGTGTGGCTGCGGCAAGTTGTTTTTCCAATCCAGGTATTTTTCCATACTGAATTTCAGACATCTTCGCTAAATCACCACTGCGGCGTGCCTGTTCTAAACTGATACGGGCATTTTCCAATTCCGCTTTTATGTACTGAGTACCCGTAAGTGCTGCTTTTTCCGCTTTCCATTCTTCTTCTAGTTCAGAATATTCTCGTTCTTTTACGAGTAGCTCTTCATTAAGCATTTCAAGCCGCTTTTTACTGGCATCATCAGACTCTTTTTTCAGCGCTTGCTGTTCCAACTTCAATTGGATAACCCGACGTTCCAGACGGTCCAGCGCTTCCGGTTTTGAATCCATTTGCATACGTAAACTGGCACCCGCTTCATCGATCAAGTCGATAGCTTTATCCGGCAACATACGGTCTGAGATATAACGATGAGATAATGTTGCTGCCGCGACAATTGCAGGGTCGGTAATTTGTACATGATGATGTAACTCATAACGTTCTTTCAGACCGCGCAAAATAGCGATAGTGTCCTCTACGGAAGGTTCTGCAACGTAAACTTTTTGGAAACGGCGTTCCAGCGCTGCATCTTTTTCAATATATTGACGATATTCATCCAGTGTTGTTGCACCAACACAGTGAAGTTCACCACGAGCCAAGGCGGGTTTTAACATGTTACCAGCATCCATTGCCCCATCAGCCTTACCTGCACCAACCATAGTATGCAATTCGTCAATAAACAGAATGACATTGCCTTCCTGTTTAGCAAGGTCGTTCAGCACACCTTTCAAACGCTCTTCAAATTCACCACGATATTTGGCCCCTGCTAACAGCGCTCCCATATCAAGGGAAAGGACTCGCTTATTTTTAAGCCCTTCAGGAACTTCACCATTAATGATCCGTTGAGCAAGCCCTTCAACAATGGCGGTTTTGCCAACCCCGGGTTCACCAATTAAGACGGGGTTATTTTTGGTACGGCGTTGTAATACCTGAATGGTGCGGCGAATTTCTTCATCACGGCCAATCACCGGATCAAGTTTGCCTTGTTCAGCGCGTTCAGTTAGATCAATAGTATATTTTTTCAGGGCTTGGCGTTGATCTTCCGCTCCCTGATCATCAACTTTTTCACCACCACGCATTTGTTCTATTGCTCTAGTGATTTTTTCTTTCGTTGCGCCAACAGCTTTCAATATGTCACTTAATGTGCCACGTTCTTCCAATGCTGCCAGAACAAATAATTCAGAGGAGATAAAATTATCCCCGGCTTTTTGTGCTAGTTTGTCACACAGATTTAAATGACGAACTAAATCATTGGATGGCTGTACATCACCACCAACACCCTGTACCCGCGGCAAACGTTCTAAAGCCAGCTCAAGCTGATTGCTGAAACGGCCCGCATCGATTCCAATTGACGTTAATAATGGGCGAATAGAGCCACTCTCTTGTTTTAACAGTGAACTCATTAAGTGAATTGGTTCGATGAACTGATTATCATGCCCAAGTGCAAGGGACTGGGCGTCAGCGAGAGCAAGCTGGAATTTATTAGTAAGACGATCCAGACGCATAACACCTCCAATACTGTTCAGAATTTTGCTACTGGAGATTAAATGAGGCCATTCCTCAAATATTCAAGGTTATTCTGAAAAGCAAATTGTAAGATATTCTCTTATGCGCCAACGGATCGCCCTACGGGATAGGTTATATCAGCCAGATTAAAGTTGCCATACGTCCGGTGATCCCATCACGACGATAAGAGAAAAATTTCTCTTTATTACTGACAGTACACTCACTCCCACCAAAAATCGCTTTCACACCTACAGATTGCAATTTTAATTTTGCCAACAAATAGATATCCGCTAAATACTTTTCACCAAAAGGTGTAAAAGCTTGACTCAAATCAGCATGCTGGATAGTGAATGCTTCCAAAACTTCATTACCAACTTCAAATTTTTTCGCGCCAATTGCCGGCCCTAACCAAGCTTGGATCTGATTAGGTTTAGCTTTAAATTGAGTGATCGTATTCTCCAATACACCAGCGCATAAACCTCGCCAGCCCGCATGGGCAGCCGCAACCTCATCACCAGCAGAACTGCAAAATAGTACAGGCAAGCAATCTGCTGTCATCACAGCACAAACCTGCCCAGGAATATTGGTATAAACAGCATCAGCTCTATTATCTTCCAGTGGCTGGTCATTGAGTCTCACAACACGCGTACCATGAACTTGTTCTAGCCAGACCGGCTGCTGAGGCAGTTCCGCCATTTTCGCTAAAATATGCCTGTTTTGTTCAACAATATCAGGTTTATCACCAACATGCTTACCCAGATTCAAGCTATCATAAGGTGACAAGCTAATTCCCCCTAAGCGGGTAGAACTACAGGCTTTTACTGTCGTCGGTTGTGGCCAGTTTGGAAAAATAAGTGCAGTCATTTACCAATCCATTTCGTCTTTAAACGCTTCCGCATCTGCTTTTAATGCTTTAATCAGCATAACCATATCTTCCGGTAATTCAGCATGCCATTCCATTTCAATGCCGGTTATCGGATGATAAAGACGCAGCATCGTGGCGTGCAATGCCTGACGATCAAAGTTACGCATTACCTCGCGGAACTCATCAGAAGCCCCTTTCAAAGGACGAGGACGACCACCATATAAAGGATCGCCCACCAATGGATGACTAATATGGGCCATGTGAACGCGTATCTGGTGTGTTCTGCCGGTTTCCAGTCTCAGCCGCAGACGAGTATGTGCCCTAAAATGTTCCATTACCCGATAACGGGTAATAGCCGGTTTGCCCATTGGATGCACCGCCATATGTGTTCGTTTTGTTGGATGACGAGAAATTGGCTCTTCAACAATTCCACCCGCCGTCATACGACCTGCCGCCACCGCTTCATACTCACGGGTAATTTCGCGTAGTTGGAGTGATTCGACTAAACGAGTTTGAGCGGGAACCGTTTTAGCAATGACCATCAGCCCTGTCGTATCTTTATCAAGACGGTGAACAATGCCTGCCCGAGGAACATCGGCGATTTCAGGATAATGATATAACAGTGCATTCAATATTGTACCATCTGGGTTTCCTGCTCCTGGATGGACGACCAAATCACGCGATTTGTTTATTACTAGAATGTCATCATCTTCATAGACAATATTTAACGCAATATCCTGAGGTTCCCAACGCGCATCTTCTTCAATGATGGCATCAATTGCAATTTCTTCACCGCCCAGTACTTTTTCTTTTGGCTTATTGATTAATTTGCCATTAACCTGAACTCTGTCATCCAAGATCCAATCTTTTATGCGTGATCTTGAATAATCAGGGAACAATTCAGCCAAAGCCTGATCTAAACGTTGACCGAGCTGGGATTCGGCGACTGTTGTATTAAGTCGTATTTGTTGTGCCATATATTGTTTCTACACTTACGTTGAGTTTTGACGGCAGAGCCGTTTAATTTAATATAGTGTGCTATTGTAACTCGATCTTTTGCCGGGAGCTTCATGGATAGTCTCCCAGAAAAACACTCAGAGGATAATCAACACGTGATGATACGCATGAAATATCTGGCGGCGGCCGCCACATTGAGCCTGGTACTTTCCGGGTGCTCTGGTAATAAAAATGCTGTCCCCGACAGCCCACCTGCGGAAATTTACTCTAAGGGTCAGGAAAAGCTGCAAAAAGGTAGCTATGGAGATGCGATCAAACAATTGGAAACCCTCGATAATCGCTATCCATTTGGCCCCTATTCGCAGCAAGTACAACTCGATCTGATTTATGCTTATTATAAATCCTCTGACTTGCCAATGGCTCTCGCTTCCATTGACCGCTTCATACGCCTAAATCCAACTCATCCCAACATCGATTATGTTCTGTACATGCGGGGATTAACTTCACAAGCCTTGGATAACAGTCTATTGCAAAGTTTCTTCGGCATTGGCCGCTCAGATCGTGACCCTGAACACGCCAGGGTAGCATTCAAGGATTTTAGCCAATTAGTACGCTATCATCCTAACAGCTTGTATACTGCCGATGCGATTAAGCGTTTAATGTTTACCAAAGAGCGCCTGGCAAAATATGAACTTTCTGTTGTGGAATATTATAACAAACGTGGTGCCTATGTCGCGGTGGTAAATCGAATTGAACAAATGTTACGTGATTACCCTGACACACAATCAACTCTGGAAGCACTGCCTTATATGAAAAAAGCTTATATACGTTTGGGTTTGACAACCCAGGCAGAGAAAGTAGCAAAACTCATTGCTGCTAATCCTGTATAAAGAAGCAGATAACAAAACAGCGGCACCGGCCGCTGTTTTGTTTTTACTTATAAAATCCAAAAAAGACTACTTATCAGCAGAGTTGAGAAAAACTCAACTTGTCAATAATGTCTCATTAGACTCAATCCCGCAATAAATATTCTTCGTATTTTTATCACTAATCACAATTACTTCAACTAGTTGCCCCACGTCTGGTTAAAAGTGATTTAGATCACCTTTTTCATGAAAAAGAAATGTATGCTGAAATTATTGAAGGTGGATAATCAATAATGAGAGGTAACTATATGATAGTGAATATTACCAGCAAACAAATGGAGATTACCCCGGCAATTCGCAACCACGTAGAAAAACGTCTAAGCAAACTAAATAAATGGCAAGTAAATCTGATAAATCCTCATATTATTCTATCAAAAGGGCCTCAAATTTTTAGAGCTGATGCAACCATAAGTATACCAAATGGTATGCTAGTTGCCGGTGCAAAGCATGAAGATATGTATATTGCTATCAATGAATTGTTAGCAAAACTGGAGCGCCAGTTGAATAAAGTACAGCATAAGGGAGAAGCACGCCGGACTGACAACAGTGTTAAAGAATCAAATCTTAACCTAGAAACACAACTAGAAATAGAACCAGAAATATCACAATAAAATAACAATGACTTGCCTCTAACGCGCCCAATTTGGACGCGTTTTTTGTTGACAGAAACAACAACATAAGGTTAATTAACAAAAACCACCATAAACCCTTGTCCAGTGCGGACGGGGATATAAAGCGAAAAGTCTAAAGGACTTTACAAGGTATTGACGAATTCAAAACGACGGGACTCGTCGTTTCTGCCCACTGGGCTGGTGTCACAGTATATCGTTTACACAAACTATGGATAAGAGAATATAATGAATACAAGCCTGTTTTTCTTTTCTTTCTTTTTTACTTTCTCCTGAGGGAGGCTTTTGTCGTTGGAAAAAGAATGAGAAGACGAACAACAAGCCTCCCCCCCGGGAGGCTTTTTTCTGTCCATTGCAAACCTATTATTATCAGAATGTGAATAACCCATTTAGGAACTCATTTATGGATCAAAATAATTTGCTGAACATACGGAAAAAAGTCAGCGAACTTGATTTAAAGTTGCTGATTTTACTAGCAGAGCGTCGCCAATTAGCTTCTGATATTGCACAAACTAAGTTACAAGATAATCGCCCCATCAGAGACAAGGATCGCGAACGAGAACTATTAGACATTCTAATCAAAACAGGAAAAAGCTACGGACTTGATGGTTTTTATATTTCTCGTCTCTTTCAGATGATCATCGAAGATTCCGTACTCACTCAACAAGCATTATTGCAGCAACACCTAAACCAAACACCTCACGATTCAGCGCGTATTGCATTCCTCGGTCCTAGAGGTTCCTACTCTCATATCGCAGCCCGTCAATATGCTGCACGCCATTTCAATCAACTAGTTGAATGTAGCTGCCATAAATTCCAGGATATCTTCTCCTTGGTTGAAACAGGCCAAGCGGATTACGGAATATTACCCATTGAAAATACTAGCTCTGGTTCCATCAATGATGTTTATGACTTGTTGCAACATACCAATTTGTCAATTGTGGGAGAAATAACTATTCCTATTGACCATTGCCTACTCGTTGCAAGAGACACAACGCTATCAGAGATCAAAACGGTTTACAGTCACCCTCAACCATTCCAACAATGTAGCCAATATATTAATCAACTCCCACATTGGAAAATTAAATATTGTGAAAGCACTGCCGCAGCGATGCAAGAGGTCGCTGAACAGAATTCACCAGAAATTGCAGCTTTAGGTAGTGAAGCGGGGGGTGCACTTTATCAGTTACAGGTTCTGGAACAGAATCTAGCAAACCAATCACATAATATTACTCGTTTCATTATTGTTGCCCGTCAGCCGATTGACGTTGCAGAACAGGTACCGGCCAAAACGACATTTATTATGGCAACCGGACAGCAGGCAGGAGCACTGGTAGATGCGCTAATGGTGCTGAAAAAACATAATATTATTATGAGTAAGCTGGAATCTCGCCCGATTAACGGAAATCCGTGGGAAGAGATGTTTTATATTGATGTACAAGCTAATATTCGTTCAATCAATATGCAACACGTCCTGAAAGCATTGGCGAAAATCACTCATTCATTAAAGGTATTGGGATGTTACCCAACAGAAAGTGTGATACCGGTTAACCCCTCCTGATTAAAAAGAACCGGATATTAAAATATCCGGTTCTTTTTAATTATTGGCGACTATCATTCGCTTGTTGAAGCAATACCCTGCTCTCTCTCATAAAATGAGGTGCATAATCACCAAACCATTCACTAACATCTTCAAAATTGCTGACAAAAGCCCGTTTGTCTTGGTTTTCCAATATCTCTAGCGCTTGCCCAAAACTTTGATGATAACGGCGTATAAGATCAATATTCTCTGGTGATGACATAATAATATCCGCGTAAAGCTGAGGATCTTGCGCAAATAACCGCCCGACCATGATCAGTTCCAAACGGTAAATAGGTGAGGATATTGATAACAATTGTTGTAAATCAACACCTTCCTGTGAGAGATATTGCCCATAAGCAAATGTCGTGAAATGGCGCAACGCCTGAATAAAGCTCATGTTTTTATCATGCTGTTCAGGGCTCATCTGATGCAAGCAAGCCCCCCAAATCAACAACTGTTCTAAAAACCATTGATAAGCTTCCTCTTGACGTCCGTCACAGTAAACAACAACTTGTTTTACCAAACTACCAACATCCGGCCCAAACATAGGATGTAGTCCCAACACTGGACCTTTATGCACATCAAGCATAGCTTGTAATGGTTGCTGTTTAACCGATGCCAAATCCACCAAAATGCAATGGTCAGGTAATGACGGTAAACGGTGAATAACCTCTTCTGTCAAATGAATAGGTACACTGATAATCACCATACCCACACCCGCCAGAATCTGCTCCGCGTTAGGCCAATCTTGCGATTCCAGATTTCTGACTTCATAACCAGACAAAGTTAACAAACGGCCAAATAGTTTCCCCATTTTGCCCAAGCCACCAACAATGACTATCGGCCCCAATTGAGGGCAAAGCGTTTTAAACCCTTTGTTATTCTCACTGGTGTAGGATTCCCGCATAATACGGCGCAGAATATCCTCAATTAAATCCGGTGGAACACCAAACTCTTCAGCCTCCTGCCGACGTGAAGCAAGCATCACCATTTCTCTGTCAGGCGCATAAATTGACAACCCATTCTGACTTTTTACCTCACCAATCTCTGCGACTAATTCCAGACGTTTTGCCAGCAAACCCAGCAAAGCTTTATCCACTTCATCAATCTTATCCCGCAATTGAGATAATTCAGCCGCCATATTTATTATCCCGCTTTTTTCAGTACTGTCATTCTTTGCGACAATTGCATGCTAATTTGCTGATGTAATTTTCTTAGAATTGCCTCTGTCGTCTGCCAACTAATACACGCGTCAGTAACTGATACACCATATTTCATTTCACTACGCGGTTGTTCAGAAGATTGGTTACCCTCATTAATGTTGCTTTCCAACATAATGCCAGTAATAGAGAGATTCCCTGAAATGATCTGATCCACAACAGAATCCACAACCAAACTTTGGCGACGAAAATCCTTATTAGAGTTACCATGACTGCAATCAATCATCAAGGATGGTAATAATTCAGACTGCATCATTTGCTGTTCACATTCCATTACATGTTGGGCGCTGTAATTAGGGGTTTTACCACCACGCAAGATAATATGCCCATTCGGGTTTCCTTGCGTTTGTAATAAACACACCTGCCCCGACTGATTTATTCCCACAAAACAGTGTGGCATAGCGGCTGCACACATCGCATTAATTGCGGTGCTCAAGCTACCATCAGTCCCATTTTTGAAACCAACAGGCATAGATAAACCTGAAGCCATTTCCCGGTGTGTCTGCGATTCTGTGGTTCTCGCACCAATTGCAGACCAACTGAATAAATCCCCCAAATATTGTGGGCTATTCGGATCTAAAGCTTCTGTTGCAAGAGGTAATCCCATTTTAACCAAACTAAGTAGTAAGCGACGAGCAATATGCAGGCCAGCTTCCACATCAAATGAACCATCCATGAATGGATCATTAATAAGACCTTTCCAACCCACTGTTGTACGAGGCTTTTCAAAATAGACACGCATGACGATGTACAAGCTATCACTCAATTCAGCAGAAAGGGCGGCCAGACGGTGAGCATAATCCAGAGCCGCATCCACGTCATGAATAGAGCAAGGACCACACACTACCAGCAAACGGGGATCACGGCGCTGAATAATATCCGCAATTGTTTTACGTGCATTTGCAATAGCATGCAGATCATCATCACTCAGTGGGTATTGTTGCTTTAATTCTTTTGGAGTGATAAGAATTTGCTCACCACTGATGTGAACGTTATTAAGTGCATCTCTTTGCATGAACATTTTGATTTTCTCCTCAAGTTATCATTCTGTACTCATTTGTTTTTATGCATTTGACTAATAACATATCACGCATCGTAAAGAATACAATCCAAAAGTGTAAACAAATCCAAAACACTGTAAATTATTTTTTACAAAAAATGAAAAAGGAGTCAATTCAACGATAAATCTATTCTAGAACTAATTAATAAGACCAAAATTATTTCATATAGAAAAATATTAGAAATGGTTATCTTAAAATAAGATTAATATGAAAATACAAAAGGCAATATTTGAATCAATATTTTATGATCGTTAATATTTTATTTTTCCATTTAAAATCATCAGATAAAAAATATATTTATCTCATTTCTATTATTAAAAATAGGTAATATCAATAATCGCAGTTTATATTTCATATAAAGTTACCGAATGCACCCATAAAATATTAAACTATATCCAACTCGTTTTTTCATTAATTTATTAAGAGAAATAATGATATGACTACAGCTCGTTATAGAATAATTGGATGCGTATTGTCTAGCACTCATCATGAAAAGAATCTGTGCCATCAACGCCTATTATGTAGGTTATATTGTGATGAAAAAGTTTATACCCGTTATCTTTCAAGCTGCCTCTTTGTTGGCTGCACTCACTCACCCCGGTCACATAGTTCTCTATGCTCCCGAGGATTCGCTCCCTTGCCGTCGCGATGCAACTCGAAATCTATTAGGTATATATCACTCTTTTAAACTCAATACACTAGAAGCCGGAAAATCCGGCCTCTTTATTAAAATATCTGTTACAAAGACTAAAATATTTGTTACAAAGCTTGCTGTAAAAAAGCAATTAATTCCTGATTAACTTTATCGGGTTGCTCCAATGTGGAAATATGCCCTGCATCCTGGATAATAATATGATCACAGTGCAATATTTCAGCCATCAAATAACCCTCCAGAGGCGGGCGAGGCGTATCTTGTTCACCTGTAATCACAAGTGAGGGAATATCTAATTTTTCCAACAAATGAGTTCTATCTTCACGCCCAAATATTATTCTACCTAACGGAACAATACTATTACGCAATATTTCCGCAGGAATGGCAACCAGACGCTGAATTAATTCATCAACTAAATGCTGAGCAGGTTGCTGACTAAAGAAAGCTGGCACTATTAGCTGTTGCAAAACAGCTTGAGGAATTGCACCAACCTGCTCTATCGCATCCAACATCGCAAAGTATTTTGTATGAGTCACCTCAGGTTCTAATCCGACAAAAGTATCCATCAAAATCAGTGCCTTAACTCTGCCCGGTACCATGGCTGCCAACTCAGTTCCCCACATGCCACCAGCAGATAAGCCAATAATAGCAAATTCTTTAATGCCAAGTTGATCCATCAACGCCAGGTAATCCCGAGCTAAATCAACCAAAGTGCTATGTTGTTCTGGTAGCTCTGCCGAGTTTCCATGTCCCCAGAGATCAGGAGCAATCACCCGGTATTGTTTACTTAATACCTCGATCTGAGGCTCCCACATAGTAGAATCAAACAAATAGCTATGCCCCAGTAATAACGGGAAACCTTCACCTTCATCTCGGTAAGCCATTGTTTTGTTATGTATTTGAAAAGTTTTCAAAGCAAATCCTTATAGTCAGTTAATCACGTTTGAAATTATTCTAAAACTCTCAAAATAATTGTCTTTAAGATTATTACGATCTGATAATAATGTATTGCCGAATAATTTATCGATGACTAAAAAACTGCCCGTATTTAGCCTGATTCTTCATTACAATAATTAAAAATACAACAGAGCCAAAACCAAATTGATGACCACGCCCGCAAAACGCGGTTTTAAGTTGACAAGTAAAAATCCCCCTTCATAGAAGGGGGCATTGATTTCGCCCCAGAGGGGCGCTATTAGTTCAGACTCTCAGAGCCTTCACTTCACATCCCTTTCAGCGATAATTGATTGTCCTCATGTTCGTGCTTCTCTTGGTACTTCACAT
>NZ_JAHZMK010000064.1:0-30711 GCF_020387775.1 Photorhabdus antumapuensis | reverse complement strand
GTTTTCAGTTAAGAATAAAAAAAGAGGCCAGCAATTGCTGACCTCTTTAACGATAACTTTCGGATGTAACGAAAGCGTATTATTTGCTGTTCAGACGCTCTTTAATACGAGCAGCTTTACCAGAACGCTCACGCAGATAGTACAATTTAGCTCTACGAACAGCACCACGACGTTTAACGTTAATGCTGTCTACGACTGGGGAGTGAGTCTGGAATACACGCTCAACACCTTCGCCGTTAGAAACTTTGCGAACAGTGAATGCAGAGTGCAGACCGCGGTTACGGATAGCGATAACCACGCCCTCGAATGCCTGCAGACGTTTCTTAGCACCTTCTACGACCCATACCTTAACTTCCACGGTGTCACCCGGACGGAATGAAGGTACGTCTTGCTTCATCTGCTCTTGTTCAAGTTGTTTAATAATGTTGCTCATAATAATTCTCTTACCCTAGGTAAACTGATATATCAGAGACATTCCCTTCGGGGATATGTCTGGATTAATTAGTTGCTTCAGTTAGATGTTCCCGTTGGAACTCTGTTAGCAATATCCTTTGCTCGTCAGTCAGAGCTAGGTTTTCCAGAAGTTCAGGTCTTCTAAGCCAGGTCCGGCCAAGCGATTGTTTCATCCGCCAGCGATTAATTTCAACATGATTTCCAGACAGCAGAACTGGTGGAACTTCCATACCATCTAATACCTCCGGGCGAGTATAGTGCGGACAATCCAGCAATCCATCAGCAAAAGAGTCCTCCTCCGCTGATGCTTGATGCCCCAGAACACCCGGAATAAACCGAGAAACTGAGTCGATCATCGTCATTGCAGGGATTTCACCACCACTGAGCACGTAATCGCCGATAGACCATTCTTCGTCAATCTCAGTTTGAATCACCCGCTCATCTATCCCTTCATAGCGGCCACAAATCAAAATCAATTTTTCATTTGTTGCCAGATCACAAACCCCTTGTTGGTTGAGTTTGCGCCCCTGAGGTGAAAGATAAATCACTTTTGCGCCTTCGCCCGCCGCAGTTTTTGCTGCATGAATAGCTTCCCGTAAAGGCTGAACCATCATCAACATGCCTGGACCACCGCCATAAGGCCGATCGTCAACGGTACGATGCCGGTCATAGGTAAAATCCCGTGGATTCCAGCATTCAATACTTAACAGGCCATTTTTCACTGCCCGGCTAGTTACCCCATAATCGGTTATTGCGCGGAACATTTCAGGAAACAGGCTAATAACCCCAATCCACATTATCGCGTCCCACTCATTTAAACCGTTTATAACCGGAGTTTAAAAACCAGGATCCCAATCTACTTCAATGGTTTTAGTAGCGAGATCGACTTTCTTGATAACCTGCCCATCAAGAAACGGAATTAGCCGCTCCTTGATACCGAATGCATCTTTCAGGTTTGCTTTAATTACCATTACGTCGTTAGAACCGGTTTCCATCATGTCATTGACAGTCCCCAAGCTATAACCTGCGGTGCTGATTACCTGGCAGCCTATTAAGTCTTTCCAGTAGTAATCACCCGTATCCAGCTCTGGCAATTGTTCTGAATCTACAATGATTTCGTAATTAGTCAGTAAATTCGCAGCATCCAGATCATCAATACCTTTAATTTTGATGATCATATCCTGATTGTGGTGTTTCCAAGCTTCCAGTTCAATGTGTTGCCACCGACCTTCCAGTTGAATAAACCACGGTTGATACTCAAAAATGTCTTCGGCATGTTCGGTGGAAGAAAAAACTCTGAGCCAACCACGAATACCATAAGTTGAACCTAGTTTTCCCAATACAATTGGGTTTTCAGGAAGTTCAAAACAGGTTTGCTTGCTCATAGTTACCACCGTGACAGATTAAGCTGCTTTTTTGGCGTCTTTGATCAGTGTAGAAACACGATCAGACACAGTTGCACCCAGACCAATCCAATGTTCAATACGGTCCAGATCTAAACGCAGTGCTTCTGCTTTCCCTGTTGCAATAGGGTTGAAGAAGCCAACGCGCTCGATAAAGCGACCATCACGCGGGCTGCGGCTATCGGTCACGACTACTTGGTAAAACGGACGCTTTTTGGCGCCGCCACGAGCTAAACGAATTGTTACCATAACATCCTCATTAGTTAACAAAACAACCAGACTTCATCGAGGAACGAAGTCCGGTTGTCAGATAAAAAGCCCGAAAAGTTTACTCACTTTGGCGCAAAAAGCAATCCAAAGTGGATATTCTTCGAGACTTTATCGATTAACGGCCCATAAATCCGGGTGGCATCATGCCTTTCATACCACGCATCATTTTTGCCAGACCGCCTTTCTTCATTTTTTTCATCATGCGCTGCATTTCGTCAAATTGTTTAAGCAAGCGGTTAACGTCTTGAACCTGAGTACCAGAACCATTGGCAATACGACGTTTACGAGAACCTTTGATTATTTCTGGTTTTTGCCGCTCTTTACGCGTCATGGAATTGATGATCGCTTCCATTTTAACCAAAATTTTATCATCCATCTGGGATTTCACTGCATCTGGCACTTGAGACATCCCCGGCATTTTGCTTAACATGCTGGCCATTCCCCCCATGTTACGCATCTGCTTTAGCTGATCTAGAAAATCATTTAAATCGAAGCCGTCACCTTTTTTTAGTTTAGAAGCCAATTTTTCGGCCTGAGTGCGATCGACTTTACTTTCAATCTCTTCAATCAGGGAAAGAACATCTCCCATTCCAAGGATTCGAGAGGCAATACGATCCGGGTGGAATGGCTCCAGTGCATCCGTTTTTTCACCAACACCCAGAAATTTAATCGGCTTACCGGTAATATGACGAATAGATAGCGCAGCACCGCCACGGGCATCACCATCGACTTTAGTTAACACCACACCCGTCAGTGGCAATGCCTCATTGAAAGCTTTCGCGGTATTAGCCGCATCCTGCCCCGTCATTGCATCAACAACAAACAGGGTTTCCACTGGATTAATGGCTTTATGAACCTGTTTGATTTCATCCATCATTGCTTCGTCAACATGTAGACGACCCGCAGTATCCACCAAAAGCACATCATAGAATTTCAATTTGGCGTGCTGTACCGCTTGAGTCACGATATCAACGGGTTTTTCCTGGGCATCAGAAGGGTAGAAATCAATATCCACTGCCTGCGCCAAGGTTTCAAGCTGTTTGATAGCGGCTGGGCGATAGACGTCAGCAGATACCACCAAAACTTTTTTCTTCTGTTTTCCTTTCAGAAAGCTACCCAGCTTGGCAACGCTGGTCGTTTTACCTGCACCTTGTAGACCCGCCATCAATACAACAGCAGGCGGCTGAGTAGAAAGATTCAGTTCACTGTTAACTTCCCCCATAGCCTTAACGAGTTCATTCTGAACAATTTTGACAAACTCTTGGCCGGGAGTAAGGCTTTTATTAACCTCGTGGCCTACCGCGCTCTCTTTAACACATGAAATAAAATCACGCACTACAGGCAATGCGACGTCAGCTTCAAGTAAAGCCATGCGAACTTCGCGCAGTGTCTCTTTAATATTATCTTCGGTCAGTCGCCCACGGCCACTGATATTGCGCAATGTGCGCGATAGTCTGTCAGTTAAATTATCAAACATTGTCTCTGCTCAATTTTTAAAAATGGGCTACCTGTAAGGCGTATTCCGCAAATTATAACACGATGGAAAGGGATCTCTGCACAGAGATTCACACCGATGATTAACAACGGTTGGAGGCTATCCTTGCTGGCGGTATACTTAAGCTTTAATTCAACCTAAGACTATCGCTAAAACGACTAATGCTATGCCAGTATTTTCTATAATTTCTTCATTCGCTTATTTATTCAGCCTAGTACTGATTATTCCCGGCTTACTGCGGAAACCGAAAGGATACCGCAGGCTGGCATTACTTTCCGCGATTGTCGCTTTAATTTGTCATGCTATTGCACTTAAACACCAGATCTTCCATGTCAGCAGCGGGCAAAACCTCACTCTCCTAAACCTAGGTTCTATTGTCAGTTTACTTACTTGTATCATAATGACAATTGTTGCTTCTCACGGCCGAGCTTGGTTCCTGCTACCCATTGTTTACAGTTTTTCCATGATAAATTTGGTTTTAGCGAGTCTTATGCCAGGTGAATTCATTACCCATCTAGAGGCCAGCATTGAATTATCTATCCATATTGGGTTGGCGCTTCTGGGTTATGCGACTTTACTTATCGCTGCATTATATGCATTACAGCTTGGGTGGTTGGATCATCAGCTTAAAAATAAAAAACTCACTTTTACGCCAGATATGCCCCCACTAATGTTCATTGAACGCAAAATGTTTCATATCACTCAGCTTGGCGTAATATTGCTAACGCTGACGCTCTGTACCGGCATCCTCTACATGGATAATATTTTCAGTCGCGAAAACATCCATAAAGCAATTTTATCTATTATCGCGTGGTTTGTTTACATTGTTTTATTATGGGGCCACTACCATGATGGATGGCGCGGTAAACGAGTTATCTGGTTTAACCTGCTCGGTGCATTTACCCTGACACTCGCCTATTTTGGCAATCGATTATTACAGGAAATCATGATTTACTAAGAACATGATGTCCAATCAGTATCATCAATATTTGAAAGGAATTCCGCGTTGGAGCATGTCTCAACAAGCACATTAATTATTATTTTAATCACTATGGTCATTATCTCAGCCTATTTCTCTGCTTCAGAGACAGGTATGATGACAATGAATCGCTATCGCTTACGTCATCTGGCAAAGCAAGGGGATCGTTCCGCCCGCAGAGTTGAAGCATTACTTCGCCATCCTGAGCGGCTCATCAGCCTGATTCTTATCGGCAATAATCTGGTTAATATTCTTGCCTCAGCACTCGCGACTATCATTGGTATGCGCCTTTATGGTGATGCCGGAGTTGCTATCGCAACAGGCATTTTGACCTTTATTGTGCTGATATTTTCTGAAATTATGCCAAAGACGATAGCAGCCCTCTATCCTGAAAGAGTCGCTTTTCCGAGCAGTTTCCTGCTACGCCCATTACAGAAAATCATGCTGCCGTTAGTTTGGATGCTAAATAAAATTACCTTATCGTTAATGCGTTGTCTTGGTATCAAACACCCTACTGGTCCTAATCATGCAATTAGTAAAGATGAACTTCGCACTATTGTGAATGAATCAAATGCTAAGCTATCACAGCAAAATCAGGATATGCTGATTTCGATTTTAGACCTGGAAAAAGTCACAATCGGCGACATTATGGTTCCCCGTAATGAAATTGTTGGCATTGATATTAATGATGACTGGAAATCCATCATACGGCAGTTGACCCATTCACCTCATGGTCGGATCGTGCTTTATCGTGATTCACTTGATGACGCCATTGGTATGCTCCGTGTACGTGAAGCTTACCGGCTGATGACAGAAAAAAAAGAGTTCACCAAAAGAAATCTGATTAAGGCAGCAGATAAAATCTACTATGTCCCAGTCAGCACGCCACTTAATATCCAGTTAGTGAATTTCCAACGCAACAAGGAGAAAGCCGGGCTCATCGTTGATGAATACGGTGATATTCAAGGACTGGTCACTGTCGAAGATATTCTCGAAGAGATTGTCGGTGATTTTACAACATCAATGTCTCCTTCTCTGGCTGAAGAAGTTTCACCACAAAGCGATGGGACTATTTTAGTTGATGGGACAGCCAATATCCGCGAATTAAATAAAGCCTTTAACTGGGCATTGCCTGTTGATGGACCACGAACGGTTAATGGTATGGTGCTTGAAGAGTTAGGAGAAATACCCGCTCTTAATGTACAAGTGCAAATTAGTAAATATAATTTTGAAGTACTTTCAGTGAACGATAATGTCATTAAACAAGTTCGAGTCACTCCCATTAGCCAACTTTCTGAGCAAGAAGCATAAACAGTTTAAATCGCCACTGAAGATCAATACCGTTGGAGGCATACCACCAACCTCCAACGGCAGATTCCTGTTAATATCTCAGGAACCCGAAATATCATCACTGCTATGGAACTACACTTTCAATTCTGTCAGTTTTTCTTCTGGCAATGCCAACTCATCATTCTTATTAACGAGGACATCTGAATCAAGAATATGACGCGCAATATCCTGAGCTTCTGTCAGTGAATGCATGTGATAAGTACCGCATTGATAAATATTTAGCTCTGGGATTTGGCTCTGATCTTTCACTTTCAAGACATCAGCCATAGCCGCTTTCCACGCGTCTGCAACGCGTATTTCCGCCGGTGCACCAATCAAGCTCATATAAAAACCTGTTCGACATCCCATTGGCGATATATCAATAATTTCAACACCTTCACCATTGAGGTGATTACGCATAAAACCAGCAAACAAATGTTCAAGTGTATGAATACCCTTTTCAGGCATAACCTGTTTATTGGGTACACAGAAACGTAAGTCAAAAACTGTGATGGTGTCGCCATGAGGCGCTTTCATAGTTTTAGCAACTCTTACGGCTGGCGCATTCATACGAGTATGGTCAACAGTAAAACTATCCAGTAAAGGCATTTCTTCATCTCCACAAAAAATTCAGATTTCTCTTCAAGCAAATGAAACCTTTTCATCTGCCACCGGTCGTAAAGAATGAAAGACGCGTAATTATTATCCCTAATTCTCTAGAAGATCTCATTTGGCCACTTTTACTTGTGGCCATTTTCTTTTCTAGCATCCTGTCTGTTGTTTCAGATACTCATCAAAACTCATCGTATCCTCACGTTCCAACGCGTCTTGTCGCTCTACGGAGGTCCTGCGTTCTATAGCGAACTGCTTGTCGCTAATAACCTCATATTTCTCATTGATCAGTTGCTGACGGTATTCATCTGCTAGTTCCAGTCCAAAACCACCAATGCCCTGATTCTTCACTTTTTCCAGCACACGGGCCGATAAAGTCAGTGATGAATCATCAAACATAGCAATTAATTCTTCGCAAACCTTTTGATACTGTGTGCCAGAACAACTATCCAATATTGCGGCAACCCGTTTCAAGTCACTAAATAATTTTTTTCCAACGTTTACTAGCGGCTCCTCCACACTTCCACAACCAAGGCCAATCATTTGCTCTGGTTTACGCCCTTCAAGGATCACTCTATTCCAATTCTTACGGCAACAATCTAATTCATCACTGCCCATTTCCGGCGCTTCGGCAAGCACACACCATATTAAGAATAGGTCAAGAAAACGAATTTGTGTTTCATTGACACCAATCGCGGCAAATGGATTAATATCCAATGAACGAACTTCGATATATTCCACTCCCCCACGCAACAAAGCATCAGAAGGCGATTCATTCCCTCTAGTGACACGCTTAGGTCGGATTGGCGCATACAACTCATTTTCAATTTGTAAGACGTTGGTATTGAGCTGAATATGTTTATCACCTTGCTTAGTGCCCAACTTAGCAAACTCGTCAGATGGCTTGTGGATCGCTTTTTTCAACCCTTCAATATAGGTATGTAGGTTATTAAACGTAATATTCAGATCGCTCTGTGATTTATTGGTGTACCCCAAATTACTCATTCTTAGTGAAGTCGCATAAGGCAGATAACAAGTTCCATCTTCTGTTCGATCAAAAAGAAAAGAAGTCTCTCTTCCACGTAAGAACGAGGAACAAATTGCCGGAGAAGCACCAAACAAGTATGGGATCACCCATCCAAAGCGATAATAGTTACGGATCAAACGGAAATAGCCATTAGAGATCTGCTCTTTACCACTCTCTGCATCTTCAATACCAGCCCAGGCGCGCCAAAACTCAATTGGCAATGAAAAATTATAATGAACCCCGGATATGGTCTGCATCAACGCGCCATAACGATTTTTCAGCCCTTCACGGTATAAGGTCTTATAGCGACCAACATTCGATGTACCATATTGAGCCAGAGTAATGCTCTCTTCCGCATCAATAAAGCATGGCATACTTAATGGCCACATTTTTTCTTTGTCCAGCACACGCGCCGTGTGACGATGAATATCGTTAAGAAAAGAAATCGTATATTTTATGTCATCACCAACTGGTGTTATGAATTCCAACAATGACTCAGCAAAGTCAGTAGTAATCCATTTATGCGTAAGCGCTGCACCAAGTGCTTTAGGATGTTCCGTTATAGCTAAACTACCATCTGAAGTAATACGCAATGTTTCACGTTCAACACCGCGACGAATTCCCTTTAAAATTGTCGGATGCGCCTCTAGCCATGATAGAGCCTTTGATACGTCCGGGATCAATTCGACCTCCCGTAGTGTTTTAGAAGAATTTTTATAAGGGTTTACTTTATCTTAAACAAGCCAAATTGTCGCTGATTAGATAGATAAGCAAAAACATTTCAGCGTCATACAGAGGGCAGGTTGGTTACGGCAACAGAAAGTAGAAAGGAAAAAGCCCTGCTTAAACAGCAGGGCTTTATATGGCGCATCCAGAAGGATTCGAACCTCCGACCGCTCGGTTCGTAGCCGAGTACTCTATCCAGCTGAGCTATGGATGCATGTTCAGTTTTTCACTCTGGTAAAAAATAGCAGTTGCTTCGATTACCTGAATAGTACCTAGGATGGTTTCATCTCAAGGTTAAATGGTGCATCCAGGAGGATTCGAACCTCCGACCGCTCGGTTCGTAGCCGAGTACTCTATCCAGCTGAGCTATGGATGCATGTTCAGTTTTCACTCTGGTAAAAGGCAGCATTTGCTTCGATTACCTAAATGGCACCTCAGATGACTTCATCTGAAGGTTCAATATGGCGCATCCAGAAGGATTCGAACCTCCGACCGCTCGGTTCGTAGCCGAGTACTCTATCCAGCTGAGCTATGGATGCGTGGTTTAAATGGCGGTGAGAGAGGGATTCGAACCCTCGATGCAGCTTTTGACCGCATACTCCCTTAGCAGGGGAGCGCCTTCAGCCTCTCGGCCATCTCACCGTACGCTTTCTTTCGAACTGCGACTCAGAACTTTTGTTTAAGCTCCTCGTCACTGCGTGGCGCACATATTACTTTCCCAGACTTATAAGTCAAACAATTTTTCTAAACCTGTGCTTGTTTGAACACTTCACACACAAGATGTTTAGTTTGACACCAAAAAGTGTACTTTGTCAGCAGCAAACTATTACACCTTCAATTAAAGTGCATGTAAATCATTATTCGCCACAATAACATAATAGGAACACTCTGTTCTTACGATAGAAAAACAAAAAAGATGGGAAAATAGACGAGAGTTTAAGAAATTAGCAAAACAAAAAATACCAACAGAGGTGAGATCCCTCAAAAATGGCGTCCGGTTCTGACAGAGATAGGACGCCAACTTAGAGTCAATAAGTTGTTGGCTGAGATTTTTCGGCCTGAATCCGCTGATAAATTTCTTCACGGTGAACAGAAACTTCTTTAGGGGCATTTACACCAATACGAACTTGGTTACCTTTAACCCCTAGTACTGTAACTGTTACCTCATCGCCTATCATGAGCGTTTCACCAACTCGACGAGTCAGAATAAGCATTCTTTGCTCCTTGAAAATTTAAAAGAGTCGGGTCTTTCGGTTTCCCCGCTATTATCCATCAAACACCGTGAAAACGTAAAACAATGGTATATGCTTAAAGTATAAGCAATTTTAAGCGCATTTCCTACCTATATAGTTTAGCCAAAATAAATAAATATGCGCTCAACCTTTTAACAATTTCACAACAAGATTTCAAGACACCATAAAAACAACTCTATGGTGCCCTCTAAACTCAGGTAATACCGCTTATAGCCGCGATGCTACCCACTCTTCCACGCTATCCAAAGCAGAAGGCAACGCTTCAATATCAGAACCACCTGCTTGGGCCATATCAGGGCGACCACCACCTTTACCACCGATTTGTTGAGCCACAGAAGAAATTAACTCACCTGCTTTTATTTTAGCAGTCAGATCCTTTGTGACACCAACAATTAAGCTGACTTTATCATCACTTATAGTGGAAAGCACAATAATTGCTGAACCTAGTTGATTTTTCAGATCATCAACCATCGTTCTCAACATCTTAGGTTCTGTATTGCTTAACTGACTGACCAGCAACTTCACACCCTTCACTTCTTTCGCTTTGCTTGCTAAAGAAGAGCTTTCTTGTGCAGCCTGTTGATCTTTAAGCTGTTGAAGCTCTTTTTCCAACGCTTTGGTTCTATCCAATGTCACCCGTACTTTTTCACTCAGGCTATGAATATCACTTTTCACCAATTGAGCAATATCTTGAAGTAAATCAACCTGTTGATGTACAGATTCCAACGCTTTTCTACCTGTAATTGCTTCGATCCTACGGATACCCGCAGCCGTTCCAGATTCAGCAACAATACGGAACAAGCCAATATCACCGGTACGATTTGCGTGAGTCCCTCCACATAATTCAGTGGAAAAACCCCTTATTGACAGTACACGGACTTGTTCTTCGTATTTTTCACCAAACAGTGCCATCGCGCCTTTGGCTTTTGCTGTTTCCAGATCCATCAATTCAGTAACAACAGGTGAATTTTGACGAACTTCGGTATTAACCAAATCCTCAACCTGACGAATCTGTTCTGGTTTCATCGCTTCAAAGTGAGAAAAATCAAAGCGAAGGTATTTATCGTTAACCAGAGAGCCTTTCTGTGATACGTGTTCACCCAAAATTTGACGTAATGCAGCATGTAACAGATGGGTTGCCGAGTGATTCAAACGAATTGCATCACGACGCTCAGTATCAATAACCGCATTAATTTTATGGTTTACACTTAAGGTACCTTTTTCAAGCTTACCAATATGACCAATAGCCTGACCATATTTTTGTGTATCAATAACACAAAAAGCACAATCAGTATTACTCAGAATACCCGAGTCACCAACTTGTCCACCGGATTCAGCATAAAAAGCGGTCTTATCCAGTATAACAATCGCTTCTTCACCCGCTTGAATTTGATTGACTGATTCACCATTACGGAAGATAGCAGTTACTGCTGCCTGCTGTTCGTTATGATCGTAACCAGAGAAATCGCTGCGTTCATCAACTTTGATCAACTCATTATAATCAGTGCCGAAACCACTTGATTCACGAGCACGACGACGCTGATTTTCCATTGCCACTGCAAATTCTGCTTCATCAACACTAATATTACGCTCACGGCAAACATCAGCGGTTAAATCCACAGGGAAACCATAGGTATCATACAAACGAAAAGCCGTTTCGCCATCCAGAATATCACCGGACAGTTTTGCCAGTTCATCGTCTAATAACTGAAGACCACGTTCCAGAGTACGAGCAAACTGCTCCTCTTCTGTTTTCAAAATCTGCTCAACAATGGCTTGCTGGCGTTTAAGCTCTTCTCCCGCAGCGCCCATCACTTCTATTAGTGGCGCAACCAGTTTGTAGAAGAAGGTATCTTTAGCCCCCAACATGTTACCGTGACGGATAGCTCGGCGGATAATACGACGCAAAACATAACCACGGTTTTCATTAGAAGGAACAACACCATCACAAATCAAAAATGCGCATGAACGAATGTGATCAGCAATAACCCGCAGAGACTTATTACTCAGATCATCTGTAGCACCAGTGACATTAGCAACAACTGTAATCAAATCACGGAACAGATCGATCTCATAATTAGAATTGACGTGCTGCAATACAGCGGCGATACGCTCCAGCCCCATACCCGTATCTACTGATGGTTTTGGCAACGGCTCCATCGTGCCATCAGCATGACGATTGAACTGCATAAAGACGATATTCCAGATTTCAATATATCTGTCACCATCTTCCTCCGGGCTTCCTGGCGGCCCACCCCAGATATGCTCACCATGATCATAAAAAATTTCAGTGCAAGGGCCACAAGGACCGGTATCACCCATTTGCCAGAAATTATCTGACGCATAAGGTGCACCTTTGTTATCACCAATGCGGATAATTCTCTCTGCTGGTATTCCGACTTCATTCTTCCAGATATCATAGGCTTCATTATCTGTCTGATAGACAGTCACCCATAATTTTTCTTTAGGCAAATTAAACCAATCTTTGCCAGTCAGAAGCTCCCAAGCATAACTAATAGCATCATGTTTGAAATAGTCACCAAAACTAAAATTACCCAGCATCTCAAAGAACGTATGATGGCGTGCGGTGTAACCTACATTTTCTAAATCATTATGTTTACCACCGGCACGAACACAACGCTGAGCCGTTGTTGCTCTGGAATAAGATCTTTTGTCCTGTCCAAGAAAAACATCCTTAAACTGGTTCATCCCTGCGTTGGTAAACAGCAGTGTTGGGTCATTATTTGGCACCAAAGAACTACTTGGTACGATTTGATGCCCTTTAGTATGAAAAAAGTCGAGAAACGCTTGACGGATCTCAGCGGTGCTTTTGCTCATAATTGTCCCGAAATCAAGCTGGAAAAAACAGATTTATGAATTGGTTAGGTGGGATATTCCATCACCTATTTTCAACTCACGAATAAACAAAGTGGGGATAAGATAAAAGTTCTTCTATTAGAAGTAAAATCCCAGATACATCCATTCGCTGGCAGCATTGTAAATCGTCTGGGTATTTTCTGAAAGCATGATCGCATAATATGGATAATACTCGCTTTCTGAGAGAAGAAACCGCGTCATTATTAACGCGGTATAAGTTTGATGACAAAACTTTTACAGCTTTAATACAAGAATACAGACTATCGATATTATTAGATTAGAATTCTTCGTTATTCATCTCTTCGTTTTCATTATCTTCATAATCAGAAGCAGCACTATTGAACTCGCCGGCATTGTGCAACAGCATTTCACGTAATTTTTTATCCAGCTCAGTAGCAATTTCAAGATGTTCTTTCAGGTAGATGGTAGCATTCGCTTTGCCTTGACCAATTTTATCGCCATTATAGCTGTACCATGCGCCTGCTTTTTCCACCAGTTTATGCTTCACACCTAAATCGATTAATTCACCATAAGTGTTAATGCCTTCGCCATACATAATCTGGAATTCTGCTTGCTTAAATGGCGCTGCCACTTTGTTTTTTACCACCTTAACACGGGTCTCGCTACCAACGACCTCTTCGCCATTTTTCACAGAACCAATGCGGCGAATATCCAGACGAACAGAAGCATAGAATTTCAGCGCGTTACCACCGGTGGTTGTTTCAGGGTTACCGAACATGACACCAATTTTCATACGAATCTGGTTGATAAAGATCAACAATGTATTGGAGCTTTTCAAGTTACCGGCCAGTTTGCGCATTGCCTGACTCATCATTCGAGCTGCCAGCCCCATATGAGAATCACCAATTTCCCCTTCTATTTCGGCTTTTGGTGTTAAAGCAGCAACGGAGTCTACGATAATGACATCAACAGCGCCGGAACGTGTCAACGCATCACAGATCTCAAGAGCCTGTTCCCCCGTATCGGGTTGAGAACACAGCAGATTATCAATATCAACACCCAGTTTCTTCGCATAGACAGGATCAAGGGCGTGTTCAGCATCAATAAACGCACAGGTTTTACCTTCACGCTGTGCCGCGGCAATAACCTGTAATGTCAGTGTTGTCTTGCCAGAAGATTCCGGGCCATAAATTTCAACAATACGCCCCATCGGCAGGCCACCAGCACCTAATGCAATATCCAGTGACAATGAACCCGTGGAGATAGTTTCAACGTCCATTGAACGGTCTTCGCCCAGACGCATGATGGAACCTTTACCAAACTGTTTTTCAATTTGACCCAGTGCCGCTGCCAGTGCTTTTTGTTTATTTTCATCAATAGCCATTTTTACTCCCTCGTAAGCAATGAAAGGGTTCTCTCACTGCCGATGAATAATTTTTAATACCAAAATGTCGCCAACAATTATACTGTATAATCATACAGCATCAAGCTAATTTTTTATAATCTCTGATAACAATGTTTTCAGAGAATAAATGACAGATTGAAGGCGTACTTCATTCCGATCACCGTTAAAACAACAATGGCGGGACACAACTTCTACCCCATTTACCGTTAGATATGCAAACCCAAACCATACTGTACCAACAGGTTTTTCTTCGCTGCCACCATCAGGCCCGGCAATGCCACTGACCGAAACCGCTAGATCTGCCTGGGCTGCTCTCAGTGCCCCTGCGGCCATTTCTCTCACAACCTGTTCACTAACAGCCCCATATTGCTGTAAAACGGCTTCTGATACACCAAGCATCTGATGCTTAGCTTTATTACTGTATGTCACAAAACTTCGGTCAAAATAAGCAGAGCTACCCGCAATATCTGAAATGGTTTTCGCCAACCAGCCACCGGTGCAAGATTCAGCACAAGTCACCCACAGTTTTTGCTGTCTCAGTTTCTCTCCCAGTTCAATACTAAGCTTAGTCAGAATTTTTTCATTCATAACACACTCTTTATCCGGTAAAAGATCAATTTCTTTGAAACCGGTTCCAAATCCACAAACTCGTGATTGTCAACGCCAATAGAGTACCAAAGCCTATCCCTGTTGTAACAACCGGGACGCCTATTTTAATAACCAATGAGTACAGGCTAAGCATCAATAACATGGCGATATTCTCACCCAAATTCTGTACTGCTATTGCATAACCGGCCCCAATCGTTTGTCTGCCACTTTCCTGCAATAATGCATTCAATGGAACAATAAACAAACCGCCAAAAATACCGAGAATGATTAATAAGACGTAGGAAGCCCAAATACTTTGCTGAACAGCAAAAATGACCACCATCACACCAATTAAAACACCAGCTGGCATACAACGGTGGACTGTTTTAAGGGTGATGAAACGGGCAGCAGCACCTGCACCAATAATAATGCCGACAGCAACCATCACATTAAGTATTGTCGGCGTGCTATTGTCAGAAATTCCCAGCACAACAGGTACCCATAAGACCAATAGGAATCTCAGTGTTATACCCGCTCCCCAGAACAGACTCGTGCCAATTAAAGAAAATCGAGCTCCTTTGTTATGCCAAAGAATACAACAAGATGAAACAAAGTCTGTCAGCATTTTTTTCAGATTCCAGCCCTTATCCTGACGTACAGCCGAGAATCGGGGGATAAAGAAATTAGCGACAACAGCGATACCATACATCAGTGCACAAATAAGCAGTGCGACAGCCAGGTTCCAATCAGACAAAAAACCGCCAGCAACAGAGCCCGTAAGAATAGCAATTATCGTTGAAGCCTCCATCAAACCATTAGCTTTTACTAAACGGTCACCATCGGTCAGTTCAACCAAGATTCCGTATTTAGCCGGTGAATATGATGCAGCCCCTACTCCCACCAAGGCATAACCCAGAAATGGATCATATCCCAGGCAGATAGTAAGCGCGCCCAACAACTTCAAGCTATTAGCAAACAACATCACACGATCTTTCGGAAAACGATCGGCAATTTGCCCCACAAAAGGCGCCAATAGGATATATGCCAAGACAAACACTATCTGTAATATTGGCTGGCTCCAGTCAGGATAAAACTGGGCTTTCAACTGTGCCAAGATCGCAAACAACAGCGCATTATCGGCAAAAGCCGAAAAAAACTGTGACACCAATACGGCTTTCATGCCACGGGTCAATAGCGGTTGAACAACGGAGGATGCATTCACGATTATTATTCCTGTTCAGCTTCCGCTATTTTACACAAAGTGACAAAATCAGGTTTACCACTGTCAAGTACTGGCAATGATTTCACATAACGAATATCACAGGGGATTGCTAACTCCAGGATACCCATTTCCTGAGCAACCTGACACATTGATGAATATTTCAGTTCCGAATCAGTCGTGAACAACACCCATCTTTCCCCTTCGTTATGACCATTCTTAACGGTCGCAACATGCATGGCATTAGGAGAAACTTTCAATGCAATTTGCTCCACACTTTCCAATGACACGATTTCTTCCTGTTTAGCAAAACGTTTCCCCCGACCGAGAATAGTACAAAATCCCTGCTCATCAATTGAAACAATGTCTCCAGTATCGAACCAATCAAACTGAATATTCCCATGCTCATCTTTTGCCGCTGGTGGTTCTAAATGATTTGGATCTTCAATTCTCAGATACCCTTTCATCATATTCGGGCCACGTAGCTGCAAACGCCCCCCCTCCTTAATTCCTGCTACTGGAATTAAACGGGATTCCATTGCTGGCAAAATCCGCCCAACAGTACCGACCTTAGCCATCATCGGCACATTCAATGCAATGACTGGCGCACATTCTGTCATGCCATATCCTTCTAAAATGCGAATGCCGAATTTGTCTTGCCAAATCTGTTTAGTATTTTCAGTGAGCTTTTCAACACCGGCTATAACACAGCGAAGGCGTGCAAAATCATATGGATGAGCAAAATAGGCATAATTCTCCAGGAAAGTGGATGTGCCCAATAATACGGTACAGTTATGTTCATATACCAGTTCTGGCACTACCCGATAATGCAATGGGTTTGGGTAAAGGAATATCCGGCTACCAGACAACAGCGGAGTGAATAAACCAACAGTCAACCCAAATGCATGAAATAGCGGTAAAGCAGACATAAAACGGTCAAGTGGATTGAAATCAGTAATGGTTTTTATCTGTTCTACATTGGCTAACAAGCTAGCGTGACTGTGAACTACACCTTTTGATACAGCTTCTGAACCGGACGTAAATAGCACCAAAGCATCATCATCTGGTTTTTGTGCCACCATCGCTTGCTTCGGAAAAAAGAGGTGCCACAAGATCCATAATTTATCCCGAAAAGTCACTGTACCTTCAAAATCCTCAAGATAAACCCAATTAACCTCAGTGACCTGCTCCGATAAATGAGTTAATTGCTCCTTTTTTAGAAACTGCCGAGAAGTCACAATAGTTTTAATACTGGCGACGGCTACCGCATCCTTCAATCCATGACTGTCGGTTGTATAATTTAGTAAAGCCGGTATTCTTCCTCTCAAAGATGCCCCGAATATCGCAGCTACCATAATAGTGGCATTAGGTAAAAGAAAACCTATCCGTTCCCCCTGGCAGGTAAAACGCTGCAAAACACGGCTGGCAGCCAGTATTTTTTTAAGCAGACTGTTATAACTGTCTTCTTTAAAAGGAACCTCTCCAATACAGGGCTTAAAACGACCAAATTGTTTTCGTGCAACCAGTAAAGATTCAAATATTGTTTCTTGCGGTCGGGTCGCCATTCGTGCACTCATCATTATTTCATGCAAACGCTCACCGGCTAAACGACGTCGTTGCTCCGAACTAGACACATCCGGCATCGGCAATTGTACCGCAGGCAAGATTTTCATAGTCACCTTCGGAAAAAGGTGAAGTTTGAAAATACCTTTTAATCGGCTGAATACGGTTCTTTCCAGCCCTTCAATGCGAACAGGAACCACAGCAGCTTCTGACATCGCGGCAATAAAAGCCGCTCCATCATAGATTTTCATCAAAGAACCGGTAACCGTGATTCTTCCTTCAGGAAAAATCACTATTGGTCGCCCTTTTTCTATTTCCTTAACCAGCACCCTGATAGCCATTGGATTTATTGGGTCCAAAGGAGCTATTTCAACATAGCGCCTTACCAGTTTCATAAAACCACGATTTGCAATATTGGAATAGACAGCAAATACTGGTTTGACCGGTAAGAAAAGCGTCAGCAAAACCCCATCAATAAAAGAGACATGATTAGGTGTGATAAGACATTTGGGGTGGTTAAATTGTTTAATATCTCCTTCTACTGTTAAACGAAACATTAAACGAAAAACAAGCCTTAGAAATTTAAACAACATATTCGTATCTCAACCCATTTGAAAAAATAAATAGAAGATACTATTTATCATTCGACTCTGTAATATTCCTATCTCTTTAATAAAGAATACTAAAATAGTGTCAGGAGATTATCCTAGAGAGAATCATTTCTTTCACATAAGCTGTAATTTTTTCCGGTGAAAGTTGCGCATTAATAATATGATTTGCACACTCACAGTAGAGATTCTCTCTGGCGGCAAGCACTTCCTCCATCTCTTCAACAATAGATTTTCCCGTCAAACTAGGGCGTTGGGTATTTTCTGGTTGCTGCATTAATCGTTCGGCCAAGATGCTCGCTGAAGCTTGAAGATAAATCACCGTGCCATTTTGTCGCATATATTGGCGATTTTCAGCGGAAAGAATGATCCCTCCACCGGTAGAAATAACGTGATTACTTTGGCTAACTTGTTGTAAAGATTGACTTTCTAATTGCCGAAATTGTTGCCACCCTTGCTGGTTAACAATATCCGCAATGGTCATATTGCTGGTTTGTTGGATATGGTGATCAGTGTCAATAAATGTGTACGATAATTCATTGGCCAATAATTTTCCAACCGTCGTTTTTCCTGCTCCACGTGCACCTACAATAAACAATATTTGGTTCACTGCCTGATATCCTTGGTAAATTTCATCGTTAAAAATATATTAACGCCTATAGTAACCAGAACTTTACATCAACGTAAAATCAAAAGTTAATATATACGGTAAAAGCTACCCCAAAGCATGATCTTATCGAAACTTCAATATAATCAGATACACTTCTGGGGTAACAATAAACAAATTAATTACGGATTAAATCATCTCCATAACCAATCCATTTATACGTAGTCAGCGCATCTAATCCCATTGGGCCACGGGAATGCAGTTTCTGCGTGCTAACGGCAACTTCAGCCCCCAGGCCAAACTGACCACCATCAGTAAAGCGAGTGCTAGCATTCACATAAACCGCGGCAGAATCAACCTGACGAACAAAATAGTCAGCATTGTGCAAAGATTGAGTCAAAATAGCATCAGAATGGGCGGTACCGTATGTCCGAATATGATCAATGGCCGGCCCCATATCACTGACAATTTCCACATTCATATCCAGAGATAACCACTCATCACGGTAATCTGCTTCTGTGATATCCACGACCTTAGCCGGCCCATCTTTCAAAAATGCCATTGCTGATTTACTCGCATGCAGAGTAACTCCCTGCTCTTTCATGCTCTTGCTCAATGCGGGCAGAAAATCAGCCGCAATCTTCTGATGTACCAGCAAAGTTTCCAAAGCATTACAGGCACTTGGACGTTGCACCTTAGCATTAATGATTACAGTTAATGCCTTATCAAAATCAGCACTTTCATCGACAAAAGTATGACAAACGCCAATTCCACCCGTAATAACTGGAATGGTCGATTGCTCACGGCACAACTTATGCAACCCTGCACCACCACGTGGAATCAACATATCCACATAGCGATCCATTTTCAGTAGCTGAATGACTAACTCACGATCCGGTTTATCTATCGCTTGTACTGCTGCGGTAGGTAATCCGCTCTGTTCAAGTGCCTGCTGAATGACTTTCACTGTCGCTTGATTAGTATTGTGAGTCTCTTTACCACCGCGCAAAATAACCGCATTACCGGTTTTCAAACACAGAGATGCAACGTCGACGGTGACATTAGGGCGCGCTTCATAAATCACCCCAACTACACCTAGTGGTACACGGCGACGCTCCAACCTTAAGCCACTGTCAAGCAAACTGCCATCAATGACTTGCCCTACCGGGTCAGATAAACGGCATACCTGACGAACATCATTCGCTATCGCTATCAAACGTTCTGGCGTCAATAACAGACGATCCAACAATGCTTCGTTCATGCCCTGTTCACGGGCCTGAATCATATCAAGCTGATTAGCTTCAAGAATGATTGCACTTTCCTGCTCTAGTAAATCTGCAATGTGGATTAATGCCTGATTTTTCTGTTTTGTACTTAGCTGTGCCAGTTGCCATGCAGCTTCCCTGGCAGCCTTTCCCATTTGTTCTAACATTATGAATCCTTAACTCACGATCATGTCGTCACGATGAACTGCAACAGCACCATATTCATAACCGAGGATTTGGCTTATCTGTTGTGAATGGTGCCCTGCAATCAAACGTAGAGCATCGCTGTTATAACGGCAAACACCATGCGCAAAATCCTTACCAGACAGACTACGAATGAGGATAACCTCTCCACGGGAGAAATCACCTTTAATATTTTTAATCCCTTTCGGTAATAGAGAACTGCCTTTTTCGCAGATTGCGGTTTCAGCACCATGATCAACAATAATTTCACCCGCCAGAGGTGCGCCAAAAATCCAACGCTTGCGATTTTCCATCGGGCTTTCCAACCCATGAAAGCGAGTACCTATTGGATTACCTTCAATGACATTAGAGATGACATCAGGTTTGTTACCCGCAGCAATAATGACATCAATACCAGCACGACCTGCAATCCCCGCAGCCTGAAGTTTAGTTGCCATTCCCCCCGTCCCTAAACCAGAAACGCTATCACCGGCAACCATACGTAATTCATCACTGATGTCATAAACTTCCGGGATAAGTTTTGCGTCTGGATTGCTACGCGGATCAGCGGTATATAGCCCTTCAATATCCGTCAGCAATAGCAATTTATCTGCTCCCCCCAGAATTGCTGCTAGCGCAGATAAATTATCATTATCACCAACTTTAATTTCTGCTGTCGCAACCGCATCATTTTCATTAATTACAGGCACAATGCGATTATCAAGTAAAGCATGTAAGGTATCTCTGGCATTTAAAAAACGTTCGCGATCTTCTAAATCCGCTCGGGTCAGTAACATTTGCCCAACATGGATACCATAAATAGAAAAGAGCTGCTCCCATAACTGAATCAACCGACTTTGACCGACCGCCGCCAGCAATTGCTTGGATGCAATCGTTGCTGGTAGATCCGGATAGCCCAAATGTTCCCTCCCTGCCGCAATAGCACCGGAAGTCACAATAATAATGCGATGACCTTTTTCATGCTGCTGAGCACATTGCCTTACCAGTTCTACAATATGAGCTCGGTTCAGGCGACGAGAGCCGCCTGTCAGTACACTCGTCCCCAGTTTCACAACCAATGTTTGGCTGCTATTCATCATATTTTTGCCATTAGATTTAAATTAAAAAAACAGTGCTCAGTTTTAACAGGAGAGAAGCGTTATGCCAACAGGCATAATGCTAAATTGAAAAAATAGGAGTTTAAAACCAACCCATGCTATTTACTTCATCCAAAAACACTTGAAATCTTTATAAAATGTCAATTTTGATTCGAAAGAGTCAACAGCACCGATAAAATATTGTAGAAATCCTGTAAAGTATTTAAAAAATCAATAAGTAATAGAAACTCTATTAACAGATTTTATTTTTCAACCAGTTGCTAATTTCCTGTAACGCTTTATTAAAACTGCTATAAACAGGCGTTGTCGGAATAGCCAGTAATTTACTCTCCATTGATGACATTGCTATCAGCTTAGATTCTTCTTTCGAGCTGAAAATATCATTCTGCCAGTAACCCGCTAGCATAGGAACGGAACAACGCCGGCCTAACAAACCTTGTTTTTTAAGGGAGTAACAACCGAGTTCGAGGCGAAATGCATTTTCATCCACATTATAAATACCCAGTCTGCTAGCAAACATATCAAGATACATCGAAGGTGAACTTTGTTGATGTTCAACGCTACTAAGCCACTCATGAACGATAGCACCAAGAGTCGCAACACCTTTGATACGTTTAGATTCCAAATATGCCAACCGGACGGCAATATTGGCACCAAAGCGAAAACCAAATAAGCCAATTCTGGTGTGGTCAATCCAGGGAATTTCAGCCAGTTGATGGATTATTTGTTGATGGAGAATACAGGTATCCTGTGTCAGCCTCAGACGTGAAGAGTAACCAATCGAAGGCATATCTACCGTTAACATAGCAAATCCAAGCGGCGCCAGATAATCACGGAATAACCGATAATAATCATTTTGCAAATTATCTAAACTGCCACAAACCAAAATAGTTGGAGAGGGCCTTTGCAATTGCTGAGGCAGATGAAGGAAGCCGGTCACACAACCACCTTCTTTCAGTTTGAACTCTATTTTCCTCAACTGATAGTCAGAGCAACGAGCCGCATTTTCATAAGCTTTATTGGCTAAAACAACGGCTTGTTGAGACAATTCATCCCCTTTAAGATGGGGATAACCGGCAATGCTATACAAATTAGCCGCTTTCAACCAGAAACCACCCGCTTCTGGGGTCTGTTCTGCTTGTAATGCTTTCTGTTGCCATAACATTGCCTGATGTGACCATTCAAAAATCCAGTTACCTTTACGATACCCAACCACAGTATCCAGTAAATTATCATCACTGCGCTGAGCGTTTGTCATGGCAATCCGGCACAACACTTCTTCTATTTCAAACGGATCAACGCCTCGCCAAATCCACATAAGCCGGTTAATCATGCGATACCAGCTACCATGACTATTACCATCCAATGTACTGTAATTACCCGCAATTAACCTGGGATAGCGGTGTTTTACCAGCGTGGAAGTTTCCTGATGTTTTTGTCTTGGCTTAAAAAGTGATTCTGAAAGGTTCCGGTTTGTCATAACAAGTTGCTGATTTTATTTACCTTCACAAATTGGTGGAACGAATACTACCCCCATATCCCAGGGTTGTTCTATCCAAGTATCTTGAGGAATATCAACAATATAATCATCAACCAGAGGTCGACCTGCCGGTTTTGCAAAAATAGTCACAAAATGGGCTTTTGGATACATTTCACGGATGGCTTGAGCGGTTCCTCCGGTATCAACCAGATCATCCACAACAATGAAACCTTCACCATCACCTTCTGCTTTTTTCAGAACTTGTAGCTCACGTTGATTATTATGGTCATAGCTGGAAACACAGACTGTATCTACATGACGGATACCCAATTCTCGCGCCAAAAGCGCCCCAGGTACAAGACCACCCCGACTAACGGCAATGATGCCTTTCCACTGTTCGACAGGGAGTAAACGTTGTGCCAATTTACGGGCATGTATTTGCAACATATCCCAGGTTACGACATATTTTTCGCTCATAAAAATCGATCCCGACAACTTAAAAATACTTTAGAAAAGCATCTCGTAGAAAAAGTTGCGCGAATTATAGTGACTTAGGTCTGTAAAAACTAGCGGAAACCGGGAATCGATGAATCGTATTATTCTTAACAAGAGTAAAGTGATATTCTGAGCCCAATAACATCATGGCGTTAAGCACTTATCATATAAAAACTATTTCTCGGGTAGAGAGTAGTATTTCCATCTTAATTGAGATGCAGTCATAGGAGATTCGTCGTGTCAGAACTATCACAATTATCCCCTCAACCTCTATGGGACATCTTTGCCAAAATCTGCTCTATTCCTCACCCTTCTTACCATGAAGAAGCCCTGGCAATCCACATTGTTCAATGGGCGCAAGAAAAAGAGTTGTACGTTGAACGTGATCAAGTCGGCAATATTCTGATCAAAAAGCCAGCCAGTAAAGGGTTAGAAAATCGTAAATCGGTTGTTCTGCAAGCACATCTTGATATGGTGCCGCAGAAAAACAACGATACAGTACACGATTTCACTAAAGATCCTATCCGTCCTTATATTGATGGCGAATGGGTTACTGCCCAAGGTACAACACTGGGGGCCGATAATGGTATTGGCCTGGCATCAGCGTTGGCTGTATTGGCTGATGACAATGTAAAACATGGCCCGCTAGAAGTTTTATTGACCATGACGGAAGAAGCCGGAATGGATGGCGCCTTTGGCCTGCAACCGAACTGGCTTCAAGCGGATATCTTAATCAATACCGATTCAGAAGAAGAAGGGGAAATCTACATGGGTTGTGCTGGAGGTGTCGATTTTACCACCACTTTAGCATTGACTCGTGAAGCTGTTCCGGCTAACTACAAAACACTAAAACTGATAATCAAAGGTCTAAAGGGCGGGCATTCCGGTTGTGATATTCATTTAGGACTGGGTAATGCCAACAAACTACTGGCACGCTTCCTTGCCGCCCATACTCAGGAATTAGGGCTAAAACTGCTCGACTTCCAAGGCGGTACTCTGCGTAATGCCATTCCGCGTGAAGGCCATGTTATTGTTGCCATACCCGCCGATAAAGCAGCACAGCTTATCCAACTGAAAGATAACTACTTAGGTATACTGAAAAATGAATATGCCATCGTTGAGAAAAACCTGACTGTATTATTGGAAGAGGCCGAAACCGATATTCAGGCATTAACCGATGATTGCCAAAACCGTTTTATCTCATTGCTAAACAGTACCCCCAATGGTGTTATTCGTATGAGTGATGTCATCAAAGGTGTAGTAGAAACCTCGCTAAACGTGGGCGTTGTAGCAATGGAACAAGATAAGGTAAATATTATTTGCTTAATCCGTTCGCTTATCGACAGCGGCAAGTCCTATGTCATAGGTATGCTCTCTTCGCTAGCTAAACTGTCAAATGCTGAGATTTCCGCTAAAGGCGATTATCCCGGCTGGCAGCCAGATGCAAATTCTCCAGTGATGCATTTAGTACAGGAAACTTATCAACAACTGTTCGATAAAACACCCAACATTATGGTGATCCATGCAGGATTGGAATGTGGCCTGTTTAAGAAACCTTATCCTGATATGGATATGGTATCTATCGGACCAACTATTACAGGCGCTCACTCTCCTGACGAACAAGTGCATATCAAGAGTGTCGGGCAATACTGGCAACTGCTGACTGCAATTCTGAAAGCTATTCCTGAAAAGGCTTAATCAGCTCTCCCCTGCCTCAATGTGATGGCAGGGGAATTACCATTCAAGCAAAAGTTGCCGCTCAATTTCTGGGTCCTGCAAAGTCACGTGCAAACCCACTAAACGAACGCCACGCCCTTCCCGGCGAGATGTCCATGTTTTCTGGGCCAGTTGGAGTAAATCCTGTTTATCCAATAGTGGATGAACATGTTCCTGAGTTGTCAGTTGAAAATCATCAAATTTCAGTTTAACCCCCTGACGGGCAATCCGCAGATCAGGTTTAACATTACTCAATCGTTTTTCTAATTCCAGATATAAACTTTCTATAAGTTCAGTGCACTGTTCCCATTGATGAATATCCTTCGCAAGTGTCCGCTCCACACCGATTGATTTTCGCAGACGATCTGGATTCACCAATCGTTCATCAATACCGTGACAACGATCCCAAAGTACCTGACCAAATTTCCCCAACTGTTTCACCAAAACAATGACGTCATATTTTCGTACATCAGCACAGGTTTCCAGCCCCATATTAGCCAGCCGTTGCACCATGACTTTGCCAACACCCGGAATTTTTCGTAAAGGTAAAACCTTAACAAAATCAGCCACTCTATCAGGAGAAATTATATACTGCCCATTCGGTTTATTAATATCAGAAGCGATTTTTGCCAAAAATTTCACCGGTGCAATACCGGCTGATGCCGTCAATTGTAATTCATCAAAAATGGATTTACGGATTTCCTGTGCGATAAGTGTGGCAGATCCATAACAATGATGGCTATCAGTGACATCCAGATAAGCTTCATCCAATGACAGAGGCTCTATCCACTCGGTATAACGAGAAAATATCTGACGAATATGCAGGGAAACCTCCCTATAAAGCGCCATACGCCCCGGAAGAACTTTAAGCTGAGGGCAAAGTTTCAGCGCCATTGCAGTAGACATTGCACTACGTACCCCAAAACGACGGGCAGGATAATTAGCTGTACTAATAACACCCCGCTGGTCTGCGCTGCCACCTACAGCAATGGGAATATGACGAAGTGACGGATCATCACGCATTTCAATAGCTGCGTAGAAACAATCCATATCAATATGAATAATCTTTCGCATTCTGCTTTGGCCCATTATCAATTACTGTATAAATATACATAAAAATAGACTCAAGAGCAATCTAGTAACAACATCAGAGCTACTGTTAAAAGACACTTCTAGCTCAGATTTGAAAATATCTTGAGCAACAAAATAATTAATACCGTTATTAACTTTTTACTGCCCGATTCCTTGCGTTAAGTGACCTATCCTGTAAGTACAACTTTTTTATTTAATGAGATTCCAAGGATGCTTATAACAATGAAAAATAGCGGGAAACCACAAAAAACCTCAGCTACAGCAACGACAAAGCCAATTAATCGCACTCTTCATTATGCTTTATCAAGCATAATTATGCTGAGTACTAGCCTGCCAGGTTATCTGGCTGCACAGGAAAATGGAGAGCAAAAATCAAAAGAAAAACCGGAAAAATCAGAGAAAGTGATCACACTTTCTACACTTTCTGTTATTGGCGGATTGAATAATAGCGTCAGTGCGGGAAGCTCAGTATTGAAAAAAGAGGATATTGAACGTACCCAGGCAGATAATATTGCCGAGCTGCTCGATCAACTTCCCGGCGTTTCTATGTCAGGATCGCCTCGTCCTGGCGGCCAAACCCTGAATATCTGGGGAATGGGTGATACCGAAGACGTTAAAGTCACCCTGGATGATGCACCGAAAGGCTTCGAAAAATATCGCCAAGGCTCTATCTTTATTGAACCCGAATTAATCAAACGAGTCGATGTCGATAAAGGCCCACATAATCTACTTGATGGTAATGGCGGATTTGGCGGAACAGTTAAAGTTGTCACCAAAGATGCCGGTGATTTGTTACGGCCGGGAGAAGATTTTGGCGGATTGCTGAAATACAGTTATCACACCAATGATCGCCAAAATATTTACAGCAGCGCAATTTATGGTCGGACAATAGAAGGCTTCGCTGACGGCTTGTTATATATGAGCAAACGAGATGGCGGCAATATTAAGCGACCAGATGGTACCCGTTTTGCGTTCTCTAAAAGTGATCAAGCATCCTACTTACTGAAAACTAACTTTTACCTGAACGATGCTAATACATTGACACTTTCCGCTATGCGTTCTGATTCTGATGGTTGGCAGCCGTGGGCAGCAAAACGCGATAAAATAAATATACCTTCCGAATACGATATTAACAAATATGGTTGGGATGAAGCTTGGCGTCGTAAGCTGGTTTATCGTGATCAAACAGATCAAAACTACACTGCTAAATGGAACCTTGCACCGGAAGATAATCCATTACTTAATCTGACAGCAACTTATGCTTATTCCAAAACAGAGCAACATGACAAACGCCCAAAGGATTTAACAAATTCATATTTTGCTTCTCTGGGAAATGAAAGCTGGATTAACTATGTAGATAATCTGGCGGATATACACAATGAGAGTGTCTTTACCACTGGAGCAATAGAACACTCATTACTCGTTGGAACTCGTTGGCACCAAAACCAACGCAACACCCTTATGAACGACAAAACCAAAAATAAGGAACCTGATTATAATTATGGTTATTTCCAACCAAACTATATGCCATCAGGAGAACAAACAACCCACAGTTTTTATTTACAAGACGCAATGACTATTGGCAGCGTAACCGTAACACCGGGTATTCGTTATGACCATATCAAAAATACCGGTAAGAAAAATATTGCATCTATTTATAATAATCAATCTCCAGAAGTAGGCCACGATTACAGCAGTGTTACCTATACTGGCTGGTCTCCTCATTTAGGCGTCATATGGAAAGCAACACAAAATCTGTCACTATTTTCTGATTTCAGCCGTACATGGCGTGCTCCAGTGGTAGATGAACAATATGAATTACAACGAGCAGGTACAACCATTTCTGCCACCAGCCGTAATCTGGATGTAGAAAGAATAACCGGCTTAAGATTCGGTGCAATTCTGGATTTCAACAACTTGTTGACCGATCAGGATAATTTACAAATCCGAACAACGCTATTCCGTAACCGAGGAAAGAATGAAATATTTGTTCGTCATGGCAGTGTACTGTGCGAAGCACAAGCTAATGGCGCTCCTATATCAGCTTGTAAGAAACCGATATCCGTTTATGGTAATTTTCCTGGATATACCATCCAAGGGCTAGAAATCGAAACCTTCTATAATAGTAACTACTTATTTGGCAAACTCTCTTTCTCAACAATGCGTGGGCAAAGAGACGCATCTCCAGTTAATCCCTGGTGGGGAAGTAAAACTTGGATTGCTGAAGTTCCACCAACTTCCGCTCACGCCATGTTAGGTGTAAAAATCCCTCAATGGCAAATGGCGATGGGATGGACTGGTGATTTTATCCGTAAACAAGACCGCTCACCCACAGATAGCGATCCAAGAGCAGGTTACTGGGCATTACCAAAAAGCAAAGGTTATGCACTACATGGCTTATTCGCCAGTTGGCAACCTAATTTCTGGCAAGGTCTTGAAGCACGTGTCACAGTAAATAACCTGTTTAATCGTGATTATCGCCCATACCTCGGTGAATCGGTTTCCGGGATTGGACGTAACATCAAATTCAGTATCTCCCAGAAGTTCTGATTTCTCACCTGATAGTTCCCTCTGTTTGAGGGAACTTAGACTGCTAACCAACCCATTTAAAATTTCACATCATCGGAAACTTTAAATAGTATGTCATCGGCTGATTAGTTTTCTCTAATGCTTTAATACATCAACGATGGTAAAAGTCTGGCAGATTAATCAGCCAGAAAGGTTATAACGGTTAAACGGGTATTTAAACATTTAAATAAAACCGTAGAAAAACAACGTTATTGGAATGATTAAATCAATGTAAAACAAATTTAAACCCGTGTATTTAAAGTGTTGATTTTGCATAATTTAATCGGTTTGTAAAAAAATTTATTCCCCTATTAAAAACGTTATTAAAGTCGGTTCCTTTGGGATAATAAATTTCCTGATTAACCTATTAATATTCTTATTTAATTTTTTTCGGGATATATAAGCATTAACAAAACCAATTTTTTCTTATTTTTCACTTATAGCTTTATGAGAGGTAGGTTTTAAACTGTTATTAAAAGTCATTATTTTAACCGTTATTTTTACCACCTTTAATGGCTGATTTTTATCAATTTTAATCATCATGGTATACCGTGTTTTACATTTCACAAACGTTAATCATACCCGCGTTTTATCTTTACTGATTCTACTTTACCAGCAATCCTGAGTAGTTTTTACCTGATGGTATAAAGAGACTCTTTTATGTTTTTTCGGATAATATTCTTTTTCTCGCTGATTTCTTTTCAATTTTCTGTTAATGGTTAATGGATTTCGATTAAATTTGATTAACGTATTTTTAAAAAACTGCACTTATAGTTAAATCCGTCTTTTATATAAAATCTTTAATATTTCTGTTTTTGTTCTTTTAAATGGTTATGACCAGTTAGGTAAAAATAAGCGGAGGATAGCATTGCCGATAAATGAATTAAATATGGATGTGAATAGGCCGTTAAAGGGAAATGCAGGTAAAAAGATAAAATGAACACTTTTAAAAGGGTGATATAGAGTAAAACGATTTTTATTCCGATAGTTTTCTTATTTTTTAATTAAAAATTCATTTAATGAATGGTTTTCATTGAACTATTTTTGTAAATATAATCGTTTTTCCATTTCCTGCCTTGTATTTAAATTTTCCTATTTTCATTAAATTGATACTCGGATTTTCTAGTTTTTCCTTTTTCCTTTATTTTTAGGCTTAAAACCAAAGAGGGTAATAGATATATTACTGATATTAAAATCAAAGCCCATTTCTTTAATCATTTTTAATACTGCTAAACGCTATTGTTATTTTTTCGCTATGAGGTTAACTCTGTTAAATGTTTTAATATAATCTCATTCAGTTGACCCACATTGAAGCGCTGGCATTAGCCCAGTTGGTTAAGCGGTTAAACTGGGCGGAGATACGCGCCTGTGCGGTGAATGACGAGGAAGCATACCAAATCAAAGCTGCGATCTCTAAGCTCTAGTCCGCGCTGGCGTACCGTGGCTATGCGCCACGGTAGATCATGAATAAAATCGGAAGGATCTGGGAATATCTTTCCGATTATTTATGAAGTCTAATTTACACTATTGAATAGCTTATATTCTTGCATTTTATATTTATTATTGCGTCTGTAAATATAATTTCATGCACTAAGAAATTATCACTTGATAATAATATTTCATCAATTAGCCAATCTCCATGAGAATAATCATCATCAGGCCACTCACATTTTTTCTTTTCAATAGAATAAGTAAATACATTAGAATAAAATAATTCTATAGTATTTTCATAGGCACCTAATAACGAGATATGAATATTGTTTACTCTAAAGTCCCCCAAACTCTCTTCTAAAATGGATAAATTTTTTATTCTAGAATCGTGAGGGCATCTCTTATCACTATGATCATAATGCCAACTTGCTCTCATAAATTGTAATGCTTCGTCAGGAATAAACTCACTCACACTATTCACATAATCAGGATAACCTGAACTATCCATTGTATATCCATCTTTATTCTCAATGAGTTTTATTATTTCCATAGTATCATTAACATCCCGCACGTCGGTTATTTCTGATTTCTTCAGAATATTCTTTAATAGATTTCCTGCTACCAGGAGTACCTTTCTGAGGAAGTTTTCCTATTTTTCTCAATTCATCAACAGAAATACCGTTTAATGTATCAGAAACATTTTTAGGAATTTTAACCTCATTCGCGATAGTTCCATGCTTATTAAAGAAACCATCAGGCCCATATATACCAACCTCTTTTCCGCTTGGAGCATATACATGAATTTCAAATGAAGTTCCACTACCAACATTAAATCTATCTATTCGTCCTTTGTAGCCGTCAGGCAAAGATAATGGTGCTTTAGGGGCCAACCCCCAAGGATCGATCCAAGTGACCGGATTGGGCGCGTACTGATATAAGTTCAGGCCCCCCGCCAGCCCTATCGGGTCAGGCGTGATAAACCGGCCAA
>NZ_JAHZMK010000063.1:20244-20996 GCF_020387775.1 Photorhabdus antumapuensis | reverse complement strand
TTTTGAGGATTTTGTTGCTACGCAGATGCTTAAAGGTTCTCGGTTGCCAAAGAATACCGAGACATTTGATTTTTATGATAAGAAAACTGGGATAGCTACCAGTGTTAAAACATTGGATACACGTACAAACGCGAAGGTAAAAGATCCCAAACAGATATACAAATCAATGAAAAAGAACATTGATGTGGTAGTTAACTTTAAAGAAGCGGGAAAGGGTGAAAATATAATTACGTCGAGTATGATATCACAACGTGAAGTGCGTATCGCCGTTCCAAAGGCTACAACCCCTGAGCAGTGGGAGCAGATTAATCGTGCAATTGCTTATGGTGCGGACAAGAATGTAAACGTTAAAATTACAGTGGTGAAGTAATGAACACAGATTTTGATCAAGGACTGAATGCAAGTGCCAAATTTAATGGTGATTTTTACTCTGTCAAAACTTATTCTGGCTATCGTCTGCTTCGAGCTGATCCTCAAGGTCACGAACATGTTCTTTCTCCCGATGTAACTGAAAGCCAATTGGGTAGTGCCGTTTTAGATTCACTTTCTAAAAGTCGGTTGGTTGATCCTGATGATGATTTTTTCGATAACGAAAGGGCAGCAGAGCGATATAAAGAGTGGATTGAGCATTTAATGAAAGTTTACAACTACCGTTCAAAACGTCAACTATTTAAGAAGATGAACAGTTGTAATATTCAGTTGTTAGATGGTGTGATAACTATTAAACCTTCTGGTCATGAAAAACTTGAGCT
>NZ_JAHZMK010000063.1:19676-20071 GCF_020387775.1 Photorhabdus antumapuensis | reverse complement strand
TGAAATAATGAGTGCAGATTTTTAAGAGATGGAAAAATGCTAGATGCGTATTTAATGGCGATTTCTACTCAGTAACAGCTTATTCTGGTTACCGTTCACTTAATTTAGATACTTCGAGAGGCAACTATATGTTAACTTCTGATGTTTCTGATGAAAAGTTAGGTGTTGTAATTCTGGATGCTCTTTCTAAAAGTCGGCTGATTGATCCCGATGATAATTTTTTTGACAATGAAAGAAAGGCTGAGAGATATAAAGAGTGGGTTGAACTCTTAATGGAAACTCACAATTATCGTTCAAGACGTCAGCTTTTTAAAAAAATGCATAATTGTGGAATCCAATTGCTTGATGATCAAATAACGATAAAGCCATCTCTCCATGAAAAATTGGAAGGCTGG
>NZ_JAHZMK010000063.1:1198-19592 GCF_020387775.1 Photorhabdus antumapuensis | reverse complement strand
GCAAGTGAATGAATCCCCAGGAGCATAGATAACTATGTGACTGGGGTGAGTGAAAGCAGCCAACAAAGCAGCAGCTTGAAAGATGAAGGGTATAAAATCATCAGTAAACAGAACATATAGCATTGTTCTGTTAAGAGTAAATATTATTAATAGTAATAAAACAACAGGTTTATAACATGTGATTAATAGATACTTTTCAGTAAAAACATTGAGAGTTAATTAAATTTTAGTGATAATAAATCTACTAATATTATAACCATCTTAACTGATAAACGCGGGTTACAGCTTAGAACCCCAGATAGCACACTCAAGACACCGTAGCAGACTCGGCTTTCTTCTCATAATAACTATCAGGATCATTTGTAACACCACCTTCAAATACGTGGTTTGAATTCACAATATCCATTACTTTGTAAGCACAAAACATTCATGTTATAACGATCATTCATAAACCCGGAAACTTCACAAATTTCTGTCACCCTTCTTCCCGGTTCCATTGCGATCTTTTCTATTACCACCACCAAATTCACACTTTTGGCAATCATCCAACCGAGAGTATCGGGAGTAAAGCCCTGTGCCGCCCCATCTTCATAAATGTAATGCGCCAGTTTTTGCAGCCCCTCTTCGGATGAGTTGGCATGCATGGTTGCTACTCCTCCAGGATGACCAGAATTCCAGCTCTTGAGCAAAGTATAAGCTTCACCACCGCGAATCTCCCCCACCACAATCCGGTCTGGACGCAAACGCATTGTCGTTCGCAGCAAACGACGCATATCCACATCCTTACTCGTGCGTAACAGCGCCCGATTAGCATTGTTAAGCTGTAATTCCATCGTATCCTCAATCGCCACGATACGGTCACGCGGGCATTGCTGGCTAATCTCGTACAAAATAGTATTAGCCAACGTCGTTTTCCCACTGCCGGTACCCCCAACAAGTAGAATATTCTTACGCATAACCACGGCTTCGCGAATTGCTTCAATTGGGTGTTCAAAACTGCGTTTATAGCTCGCTATTCCAGATGCCAACCGCATAGCGGTAGCGCCTATCGGCTTAATAATGCCGCTTTTGCGGTAATCAGACAGCGATAAGATAACGGGAGAATGTTTACGAATAGCAAGAATGGGTGCATTTGCCAACGGAGGCAGGACACCGGCTATACGAGCACTACCCAACGGAAATTCACCTTCAATCAGACCCACATCAACGCCAACATCTGACTTTTGCAATGAAGCCGAAATCAGTAAAATCCGCTCTGCCGCATCTGCCGGAAAATCAGATTGTGCTTCATTCATTCCTTGGTTATGCAATTCAATCCACAGTTTTCCATCAGGATTAATCATGATTTCCACCACGTCTTTATCATCAAGCGCTCGGAGGATAATTGGCCCGCAAGCTGTTCTCAGCTCATTCAACACGTTCTCACGACATACGCCGCCTGTTCCTTGAATTTCACTGGTTCCAGCTTCAATGTTCTGCCTGATTTTCATCGTTAATCCCAACATTAAGTATTGCCTATTGGACTGCACCGCTAAACAGATGGCATAGATAACGACTGTTCAATGGCGTTTTCAATGCCCGATACCGCCGTAACCACCAGCATCAACATGCCACCAATCATAAGAATTGAAGCCAACAAGAACCCACGCGTCACTATCTGAACCTTAACGATCGTTTCATCCAACCAGTGCCGTGCAAACTTCGCCATTGATTGATCAAAACCCTGCAATCGTGACAATAACCTCAGATAACTGATCGCTTCGTCATCTGGGAAACGGTAACCGGTATCGCGCAATGCCTCACCAAAACCAGCCCCCATTGAAATATGTTCGAGCGTAGCCGCGATACGCACATACAGCCAGCGGGAACCCGCCTGTTCCAGCAGCAGTTCCAGCGCCGATTGCAACATCATCCCTGAACGGATCAGCAACGACACATTCAGTATGAACATACTGCCATGAATGGTTCTGTACAGTGACCACGGCGGAAACCGGTCAAGCACCGTTCGCAGCCGGCCTCCCAAAAAAGATAGCGATAACAACAGTAAAATGATCAATATCGCCAGCAATATCAGCGAATAAAATCCATAATCGTTGACAAATGTTCCCATCAAATAAAGGGTATAAGCCGCACCATCCCATGTTTCCGGCTTAGAAACAGCGGCCAGTTTGGGTACCAAACTACCTGCCACAATATGCAGCAATACACATATCATCCCGATGAGTATGAGTGGATAAATAGATGTACCAATAACAGCACTACGGATCTTGCTACCCGCTTCGATCATCGCGATCGCATCCATAAAAGCGCTACGTATGTCGCCGGAACGTTCACCCGCAGCAATCACCGCGACTTCATTTGGGCCAATCCATCGCCGTAAACTCTCTGCCAAAGTACTGCCCTGACTGACAGATTCATAGCAACTCCTTAACACCAATGCACAACCATTGTTGGGTTTATGGCCTTCGTTGCTGGCAATATTATACATTTCGCGTAATGCATCAATCAGCATGATACGATTTTCCAGCATCATGATCAGATGCCCGTAAAAACGAATCCGCGCTTTCTTACCAAACTGGATCTTCGCTAATCGATAGCTCAGTCTTTCAACAAAATCGGTCATGGACATAGCGTTTCACTCTATTTGATGGATCGCGGGAATAATCGGCCCCATCACACGTTCTGCCGCACGGGGATCGATTATTCCGTCATTTATTTTGCAAATAAGTGCGTCGATCTTGCTTAATCCCGCCATCTCCGAGATCCAATATCGGGTCGCTTCGTGATGGTGACCCATTCGATAAGCTTGCATTAAGCCAGGGGAAGTGCGTATCACTTCAGCGACGACTGTTCGGCCCAAGGTGCCGCTCTGTTTGCAATAGTCACAACCTTCCCCCTGGAGACAAACCGACTCCGGCTGACAATAAAGATTTAGTCGTTTCAACAGACGCTCGGAGACTTCTTGCTCATGCCCTTGCAGGGGAACTTTACAATGAGGACATAACACCTGAATCAGCGATTGACTGACCAAGCCAATCACCAGCCGCGAATCCATCAATAACGACTCCATCACCGCCTCATCCTGCAAGCGGGGCAAGATCGCTAAAGCGTCGTTTGCATGTATCGTGGTCCAAATAAGATGACCAGTCATTGCTGCACGAAATGCCATCTTTGCAGTCACCGCGTCGCGTATCTCACCGACCATAATCACATCGGGATCGAGTCGCATTGCATCAGCAATTGCCATCGCCCATTCTTGTTCGACAACAATGCTATCACCTCGATCTCCGGTTATAGGAGATTGATTGGCACCTTCAATTTCATATTCGGGTGGATCTTCAAGCGTGAGCAGATGGATGCCAGCTTGCTCGGCTATCATCTTCTGCATCACGATCTTCAAGGTCGTGCTCTTGCCGCTACCGGTCGCACCAGACAAGAGGACCACACCGGCCCGATGGTCCATAAGTTCTTCCAGTATCTGGCACTGTTCCGGCAAATAGCCGAGATCACTTAAGGTGCACACCGTACCAGGGCTATCCGCATACAACAATCGCAGCACCATCAACATGCCACGATCAAGCGGACGGGTATTAATACGCGCCCCGGAAAGTCCACACTCGGCCAGAAACTCATCCTTCATTCGCGCACGTTGCGCCTGCATCGGTTTAAAAGTCGGCTCTGCCACGTCACACATACTTTGATAGATAGTCGCGCATAATCGCAACCCTTCTTCCGGCCGCAGTTGTCCTATTGACCGCAAATAACCATCAATACGGCAACGGATTTCACAATAATTACGGCGAGCAACGATATGCAAATCCGACGCACGTTCCTCAGTCGCTTCGCCGATTAAGCGAATGATATAACGCTGAACATCCGATTCAGTCCCGCCCAGTCCATGACTCTCACTCTTACTGAGACGGTACAATTCCAATATGCTCCCCATGCCACAAGTGACAGTCTGATAGACAAAGCCATGTCTTTTAACCGTCTCTTCATAGGCCAGCACATGGGGATCAAGCCGGTGGGAGGCAGACACGGCAAGCACGCATTGCCCCTTCTGCTGAGGTAACTCAACAAGACATATCAAACTGCGGTTAGCTAACTCTATTTCAAGTGCACCGCTCAAGGCAGATAAAACTTTTGCACCCTGCCTGACCATACACAACAGATCGGAGCATGTTATTGCCATAAATATCTCCACCCATCAGTAATTAACGGCTTAACGGCAGCGGCGGTGCAACCATCAAGTCAAGGCTATCCAGCAACGATGCATCATTGGTAGCAGTAAGACCTACCTCATAGAATCGCCCCTGTTTGGAGAAAGTCACTCCCCCAGTATCAATGCGGACCACTTTATAACCATTCGGCAACTGTTCACCTGCTTTCACATCCATGATGCCGCCTGAACGAAGCCGAAGCGTAGCGGTCAGAACCCCATTGCGCCCGAAGATTGACTTAACCAGAGGCAGGCCATTATTAACGGCTCCTCTTTTATTCACCATTCTGGAAATTTTATCGAATTCAGCCTGAGCATTTGCCCTTGCGGTTTCAGCTTTAAGTAACATCAAATCCGTCTGTAACTTTTCCAGTTGCGCGGCAACGCTGTCAGTCGTTACCGTTGGCGATGCAGGCTTCTGCGCAACGTGATGCTTCGCCTGAGTTGCCGGTAACTCAGTAGATGGTGTTTGCGCATATGTCAGGGAAAATACCGACGCCACAAATAGACTGATTATAAGCTGGCTAATTTTTTGCATAGAAAACCCCATTCAGCTTCCACTCAGGAAAACCATCAGATAACACAATTCTGGCACTAGTCACTCTCAATCCGGGGAGTGGCTTACCTGAAAACAATGCATCTGGAGATAATTGAGAAGTCAGCGTCCAGTTATAAGTCTGCCAATCAGGATTGGCCCACACACGTGTTTCGCCTTCCGGCAAAGGGGGCGGAGGCGGAGGCAAAACGGAAGCGCCCTCAGTCAAAGTTGGAGGTGGCAAACCTAGTGCCTGAAAATAAGAGATCAATTCAACCAACGCCTGATCGGACGACTGCAATACATCATCATTATCTGCCTGATCCTCACTCTGCAACTGCTCAAACGGTATCAATACCTGTGCCTGTTCCCCACCATTGGAAATCACCGGACCCGCCCGGAAAATATTGATAGCAGCAACCTGGAAAATATTGATCGGCATCCCATCATGACGCTGATAACTCACAGAAACCGCATTAGCATCCAGCATAACGAATTCAATCTGCCAACCCGCGAGCGATAAGGGAACCTTGGCTAACGCTTTATTCCATGTAGAAAACTGCCATTCCATTGTTGGCTGCGCCAGCCACGGATGCGGAGGTGGAACTTCCACCACCTCATTGGATAAATTCGGTACCTTTATTTCTGTATTCTGCTTATAGATGTGCCACATCCACCAACCGCCAGCTAACAAGAACGCAGTACCTGCGGTCATGGCAAAGACCTTAATCTGGTACTTCGACATTTCGCCAGTCAAACTCTCAAGCTGACCAATAGATTTTCTCAATGCGGACTGCGGTAACAATTGCACCAATGGTACTTCCAACCACGGCGATTCAAACTCCTTCGGTGCATAAATCGCATTCCACACCCCATTGGCGCCCTCGACCAACTGCACCGTATCACGCAATTTCGCTTCGATTTCTTCACGAGTGCCGATCAAATCACGTCCAGCCATTATCGCGCCCTGATGTACCGCGACCAATGCATAATGTCCATCAGGCAAATGAAACGCACCTATCCAGTTAGGTTTATCCACCGCTTTAGCAAGAACGGCCGCCAATGAATAACAACCCGGTACTCCTGCCTCCTTTGGTATATACCCGACCTGTATACTTCGTCCAACACGATGCCGGACAACCAAGGTAAACCCTGCGGCAATCCCATTCCTACGGATGTGAGAACGTGTTAACACAGTGACAGGCGGTCGCCAGATGATGCCTGCAACCAAAGTCTTACCATATAGCTTGATTTGCATAACGCGCTCCGCGCCTGTTTCAGTCTGGGCCATTTTTCAATCTACCACTATAGGAGTAATCATGACTACGATCACATTATGGTTTCTGCTGCCCTGACGGCTCCCACCCAAGAATTGATTATCCGGGCTACCCAAACCACTACGTTCACTGGTATCCGACTGTTGCTCGAACCCTGATAGCACCAACGTTTCACCTGAATGTAGTCTCACCTTCTGACTGAATGCGCGTAAATCTATTGTCGGCAACTGCACCTGACCGGTCTCTTCCTTGCCGAATTTCTCCAGCCTCTTTAAATCGCTCAAGCTAATGTTGTACTGCAACAATATTTGCTTGTCGGCCATTGCATAAGGCAACATCAACATATTAAAACCCGTCGTCACTGTCGCTGGCTCGATCCCTTGTGAAATGCCCACTTGTGGCGTTGAGGTACTAGAAACTGATGAAACATAACCCGTCTGCGTGGCAACCTGCATCGGTACCGCTTGCAAATTCAGAGTAGTCACAGAAGGTTGAGTCACTATAGAGACTTTACCTTGAGTCGATAACGCCTTGATCAGTAAATTACTGTCACTAAATGGCCCCTTAAGAATATGAATATTGGTACTGATATCACGCCCATCAGTGACACCACTGCCCACACCACCCACGCCGATATGAGCGCTTTTATAGGCCAGTGACCAATCAACGCCATACTGATCAGCCCTATCGAACGTCAGGTTAAGGATCTTGACATTAAGCACCACCTGCGTTGTCAATAACTTGTTCTGCTGATCAATATAATCCTTAATTCTATCGAGTATTTCAGGTGAGTCGGTTACCACCAATGATGCCGTCGCCATAGACAAAGTTAACTTACCTTCACCAGACGTTAGCATATTTGACACCGTTTTTTGGATCTCATCCATAACCGAACGGGTCAAAGAAGTCGCGAGAGTTTGGGAGCTACCGCTGTTACCGCTGTCGCTTCCATTTAAGCCACCGCCGAACGTTGCACTGGTCGTCGCTGTCACACTGGAAGACAATGCATCCGTACCCGGCAATGCATATATTTGAAACACTCGCGTCTCTGTTTTGAAAATATGCACTGCCCCATTGTGTACTTTCCAATGCAATCCTGACGACAAAATGACCGAATCAAGCAAACCTGCCAAGGAGCCATGCCAATTCACGTTTATTTTCATCTCTTCTGGTGCACCACCTTCAGACATTGACTGCGCATTTGAATTGACAACAACCTCCTCCTGACCATTTTCTTTCTCCTCCAATGCCGGCGCCGAACTGGAAGACACGGCAAACCGCGCATCAGCACTGATCTGCACCGGCACGCCACAGATACGCTTGATCTTTTCCGCAAACTGACTCAGCGTCATCGGCTCAGCTTCCTCCAGAGTCAACATGCAGGAAACAGTTTCACCTTCCTTCTTGGATGGAATCTCCTTAGTTGATACCCAATAACCATGCTCGTGAACATGCACTGCCGTCATGGCGGCAGTATTGCGTAACTCCTTAATAATACTGGCAGCATTTGCCATCTCAATATCTGCCTGCCGATCAACATTAGAGATTGCCGCACAACCTGCCAGGCCAGTCGCTATACAGGGCAGCAATATCAATCTGGAAAACGTCAAAAACTGGATATGCATGTGATTACCCCTGAGCCTGTACATGAACAAGCCGCTGTTCCTGATAAATATCGACAACGAAAGGACGATTCGCCATGGCGTAGGCTTCGAATAGCTCGCTTACCGCATGGATAAACGTGCCATTAAAACGCAGACCAGCTCGGATAGGGAAATCATAGGAAGCATCCCATACCACTTGGTAGCCAGACCTACTGGCCCATTCTTGTGTAACATCACGCAGAGTTTGCCCCGGAGTTGCTGTCCACACCGCCGCCACAGGAACGGGTGTACGCATCGATGTTGCATAAACGGCAACACTTGACATACAGACAAGTACCGTAAAAACATATGTGATTATTTTGTTCATCGATCTTTCCAAAAAGAAAAAAAGTAAGCCAAACAACCTATTAACAAATTAACAAAGCCCAGTGACCCAAAGAAAGCCCGCTTGCGAAACAACAACTACAATATTTCCACCAGCGCTCCGTCAGAAACAAACTTCCGAACATCATTCGGTAATTGTCTGGCAAGCAAACTCTCTACCCGTTTTCCTCTACCATCGATAAGTCTGGAACCATGCTTAAAACCAATCTGATCGGGTTCAGCACTCCATTTAAGCAATTCTCCGAAAGCGCCATGCAACAACCCATTGTCGCCAGAGAGGCTATTTTTGCGGAAAATATAGACATGCGCCCCTGAAATAAATCCCCCCCAGAGACACTGGCTGGCAACGTTGTCACACCAGGCATCGGTATTCACCCACGTCATATGTAGAGTGGTCAGTGCCTGCTGCATCTTGCGACTCCTGATCACGCCAACGGAATGATTATTAAGCAATTGCACACCGGCTGAAGCATAGCTACGAAACAGCGCGGCTACATCAGTTTTGGCACGTACTGACTGCACACGCACTTCATACAACAACTCACCAAAAATCAGTTGCATGATAAATACGACAACAATCCCAACAATCGCTAATGGCCACATTTATGTTCTCCTACTCACTCTAGATTGGTTAATGCCGAGTCATCAGATGCTGTTCATCAGTTATGACTTCTCAAAATATGGGAACTGTTTTTAGAAGAATGGAACACGCTGGCAATATTATATTTGCGATGTGGTCCAGCAATGAATGTCACTATGCAAGTTCTCGTATTCCGTCGATTTACATTGGAACTGGCTTCTGGATAATCCACCAGTCCAGATCGTTGAAAAACAAGCGGTAAATCAGATTCCTGGTTGTTACCATTTTTATCCGCTTCATACACCGCCAACACGCAACGCATACGATAGTTGTTAGAAATCGGAGGCGTAGAGACGGTGACTAACACAGGGGCATTTGAATTGTTAACAAAAGGCTGACTCCGACTGTTTACTTTACCGCCACCGTTATCTCTCTCACTTGTTATCCCTGACGACATTCCCGATGCAAGCCGATAGCCATTGCTGATTACCGTTTGATTTGCCAATAACCGCCTGCTTCCACTCGCATCTCTCCACTCCAAATCTGACTTATCGACATTAATTCCCTGACACACCAGCAGTTCCCCCTGCTTGCTCATGGACAGGTTACCTAACGCTGGGCACTTGCCGCCGACAAGATTTCCAGTTTGAGTGTTGATCACTAAGTTATTACCAACAACGACATTATTATCCGCATGAATATCACCGGCAGCCAAAGTCCCTTTATTATCGGGATTGGCATTACCATCAAGGATAAACAACGTACCATGCTCTGGATTGACAACCACTTCACCGTCGCTATTTTGTTCAATATAGGCGGGTTTTCCCTGAGAGCGGGAAGAGAAGACGATCTTATTCACACCATTAACCATGCCGGGGCCTTGCATCGACAGCGTATCCACCTGCTCGAGGCCATGACCGCCCATGTTGATGCTGGTTTCCATCCTATTCCACTCTGGATGCCCGCCTATTTTTTGTCGATGAAGCAAGTCGCCCGCTAATGTCCCTGGGCCATAGATTGACGCATCCCGCATGAACGGAGCATAAAAAATACGGCCAATTTCCTTGGGTTGTTCATTAAAAAAACCAGCAAAAGATTCAGGTGCATTGACCTGACCATAACTATTCCAATAAGTGGCCGGATTACGATAATCCCGATTTTTGTAATCCAGATACAAGCCACCAACCCCAATCAATTGCGCAATCCTCATCGAATGTTTAGCAACATTTGGCTGTTTTCCATTAGCCACTATCGGAACGGTATAAAGCAACGGATCAATCCGTTTTTTGCCATTAGGCAACATGACAACACGTAATACGCCATCATATTTCTGACCCAGCGGATTGACCGTATTCTGGTCAAGCCCCGGCGGTAAATAGGGGGTTATCTCTGCCCAATTAATGGGTGCTGGAGTGGGCCCATGACTTAAAGCGACATAATTGTCATTAACATAATCCACCACCGCATCACCAAGATGTTGGATCTGCCCGGCGACGACCTGGTTCACCAGCATGTCACTCTGTCTGTTTAGATAAACCACCCCAACCACCATCATTGATGCCAGTACTATTAGTGCAACAGTCACTTCCAGCAAAGTGAAACCTGCATCATGGCGGCTTATCATCAATATAGATACAGACTCATCATCATGCATAAATAGTCCTTCTTAATAATAAGTAAGAAAATCTATTCCATCCGATAAACTATTTACCCCAAAAGCGATCCCGCCCAAGGGGAGTGGCACTGCGGCCTACTCATGCCTGGCTACCTATTGAAAAGCGCCATAATCAATCCAGCTACTGCCAGACCTGGGCCGAAAGGTATCTGTGGCGCCGTTCTCATTCTGCGTAGTCGCCAAACCGTCAGATAACTTATTAATGTGAAACTTGCTGCCAGCAAAATCATTAATGGGAGCGCTTCCACCCCCAACCAGGCGCCAAGCGCCGCCAGAAATTTAGCATCTCCCATTCCCAATGCATCATGCTGGACCCATTGCCGGGCAATCCACGCCACCAGCCTGAAAAACAGATATCCACAAACCGCGCCACTGACGGCCAAAGGTAATGCCACAAATCCGGCGGAATACAGATTGAACAGCAATCCTAGCCACAGCAAAGAAAGTGTCAGTTGATCAGGCAGCAGCATATGTTCGAAATCAATGACTGCCAGTGCGATCAACATCGAACTCAGCACCAATAACCCCAACAACGAGTAACTCCAACCCAGATCCAAAGCCAGTAAAGAAAAGAGTACCGCTACCGCGCCTTCAACCAGTGGATAGCGTATAGAAATCGTACCATTACAGTATCGACAGAGCCCTTTCTGGTACCAATAACTCAACAGGGGAATGTTATCGCGGACCGCTAACACGTGGCTGCAACGTGGACAATGGGAACGGGGGAAATAGAGATTAAAGTCGGCAGCCTCGCTATTGATTTCAGAGTCATTGATTTCAGAGAAAAGCATAATCGGCAGGCGGCAGATCACCACATTAAGAAAACTTCCGACACACAACCCTAGCAACCCTGACGCCAGGACCAAACACCCGGTAGAAGATTGCAACCACCCTATCATCATGATGATCTCCCGGAAGATTCAGCACAAAGCGAACCACATTAAATGAGGGAAACAACAACAAAACCAGAGAAACCAGCTACTTCCCTCACCAAGAAAATGTAGCTTGAGAAGCCTTCACCAAGCCTGCCAAGCCACATACCACATCAAAACAATCCATGTTCTAAAATCAATGTCCTAACTGGCGGAAACAAACGTCACGGTATTTGCATCACTGGCATTACATGCCGATTCAATTTGTGCCAAAGTCGAATCTGGTTTAATTTCTATACCAGATTGCTGCCCTTTCCCACTTCCACCACCCACGGTCATTTTCGACCAACCCGCAACCCGCAATTTCAGCGAAAGTTGTTGGCAAGCCTCATCAGGCACATTTTGATACTCAATCTTAAAGGTCTGAGCAGTGGCATCTCCCGGAGAAATGATGACTTTGCCATTCCAACTATTAAAAATAATCCCGGCCTTACCATCCTGAGTCATATTGGCGGGAACGACTTTGTAATTAATGGAAATCTTGTTATCCAAACTGTCATAGCCTTTGGCGCCATTTTTAATTGACTTCAAATTTGCGGCCATCTGAGTAATATTCGACGATTCGGTTGAGATTTCCGAAGCCCGAAATAACTTACCAATCCCGGCTGCGGCGGCTGCCAATATCACAATACCAACAATCATCACAACCAATGCTTCAATCAGCGTAAAACCTGATTGACGCTTGGCGCCACGCAGTACATTGACTTTCTTATTCATGCTAATCACTCCAAAATCAAAATAAGAGACGCATTACCACTCACATACTCACCAAATGAAATAAAATATTAACGCAATAATAACATACATAAAAATATTTAAAATACTTTAATGTTTCAAATTGAAACTAATGTTATAGATTACAATTTGAAAAATAAAATTGTTTAAAACGTTCAAAAATCACACAAACGATCGTTATAAACTATCAAATATTTTAATTTCTATCGTGAATATCGATTAAAACTGATGATATAGCCTATTAAAAAATCAATGAATTTTATTCTGTCAATTAGCAGCAAATAACAATAAATAAATATTTCTTATATATAAAATTAACTTGTTGTTAAGACTTACTGTTGTACCGAGCCTGTCACAGATCACATTTTTTGTAAAAATAGAGCATGCAAAACTGCTTTTTACTCAGGAAAAACACCTTTCATTAACCAAGGTTTTTTTAAATGCCGGCAGCGAATTCTTGCTCACTATCGATTGAGAAAGAGTAGCTATTGAAAAAGGATGTCTATTGAGAAAGGATAGGCGAGAAAAAATAGGGAATTAAATACTCCACTAAAGCAAAATAATACCAACCTCATCTTTTAAATAACAGGACGAAATACACACAATGATCATAAGTTGATCAGATAAAAAAATAAAATTAAGTCATTAATCCAGATAAATAGAAAATAACTCTATTCATTACCCTGTATGAATTACAAAAACAATATAAATATGTAGATACGTAACATCATGAATAAATTCATCTTGCCCCCCCCTATTAATTAATGATAATCATAAAATAAAAATCATATACAGACCTTACACCGATAATTTCACTATTTAACTAAAAGTGATCTAAATAAATCACTAAACAAATATTTATCATGGATAATAACCTTTCAAATTCAGGTTGTTGCGGTAGCTATACCCATAATCCATGGCTAATGAAAACAAAGTGAAAAACACTTTATTAATATTTTAAATGTAAATAATCAACAAAGGAAAAAATCATGGCTATAACTCCAGAACAAATTGCTGTTGACTATCCCATTCCTACTTATCGATTTGTTGTGTCGATTGGTGATGAACAAATCCCTTTTACCAGCGTTTCCGGACTCGATATTTCCCATGATGTAATAGAATATAAAGATGGCATCGGGAATTACTATAAAATGCCAGGCCAACGTCAGTCGATTAATATTACTTTACGCAAAGGTATATTTTCTGGCGATACGAAACTTTTTGACTGGATTAATTCTATCCAGCTTAATCAAGTTGAAAAGAAAGATATTTCTATTAGCTTAACCAATGAAGCAGGTACTGAAATTTTAATGTCTTGGAACGTGGCAAATGCCTTTCCAACCTCATTAACCTCCCCTTCTTTTGATGCCACCAGTAATGAGATTGCAATTCAGGAAATCACTCTGACAGCCGATCGAGTGACCATTCAAGCGGCCTAATCAGGCGGCCAATACGCCGACAAATAATCATCACAATGTATGGATTCTGCTGAACTCATCATTCTGAAATTTACGCAGAATATCGCATAATAATTGGAGGCAACATGCCAATAACCCCAACTTATCCCGGCGTTTATATTGAAGAAGACGCCTCACTCGCACTCTCAGTGAGCTCGGGAGCAACAGCAGTGCCTGTTTTTGCCGTTGCGAATAACACTTCATTTTTACCCACGGATACCCCAGTCCGTATTAATAGCTGGCTGGATTATTTGACACTAAAAGGTGAGCAATTTGATCCTAAAAATATCGTTGATGTTTCACTGCGCGCCTATTTTATTAACGGCGGGGGATATGGCTATCTCATCAGAACTCAAGATTTAGAAAAGCAGGTCCCAGTACTTGACGATGTGACATTACTGGTTGCCGCTGGAGAGACCATCAACAATGCCGTCAGCACACTTTGCCAACCGGGCAAAGGCTTATTTGCCATTTTTGATGGCCCAACGACCGCGTTAAAATCTGATGGCACATCCCGAGATAATTATGATCAAAACCCGTTTGCCGCCGTTTACTATCCCTGGCTAACGGCAGATTGGGCAACAGATACTCTCATTCCCCCAAGCGCTGCCATTGCGGGTGTCTATTGCTCGGTTGACCGCTCCCGTGGCGTTTGGAAAGCGCCCGCGAATGTCGTGTTACAAGGTGGGATGAAACCAATATTTAAAGTTACCGATGATTTGCAAGGCATTTATAACACCGGCAAAGCCATTAATATCATCCGCGAATTTCCGAATACGGGCGCCACAGTCTGGGGCGCCCGCACACTTGATGACAGTGATAACTGGCGTTACATCCCAGTTCGCCGCCTGTTTAACAGCGCAGAACGAGACATTAAAAATGCCATGAGCTTCGCGGTGTTTGAACCTAACAGCCAACCCACCTGGAAAGCCGTCCAGCGGGCTATTGATAACTATCTCCATGACCTCTGGCGACAAGGCGGACTGATGGGCAACAAAGCCGAACAGGCTTATTTTGTCCAAATCGGTAAAGGCATCACCATGACCGATGACGATATCAAACAAGGCAAAATGATTGTCAAAGTGGGCCTGGCAGCGGTTCGTCCCGCCGAGTTCATTATCTTGCAGTTCACGCAGGATATCGCACAATAATTGGAGGCAGCATGCCAACAACACCAACCTATCCCGGCGTCTATATTGAAGAAGATGCATCACTGGCGCTTTCTGTTAGCCAGGGAAATACCGCAATCCCGATTTTTATTGGTCGTTTCTCACCGAAAAAAACCAGCACAACGCCACAAGTAACACGCGTGAGTAGCTGGTTGGATTTCACTCAGCTATTTAATGTCGGTTGTATTACGTCAATAGCCATTAAATCAACAGCACCTACACCACCACCTGCTCCTGAAAAAGCGGATAGCAATGCAGAAGTTACCACCATAACCGATATCGCTCTTGATAAAGACGATAGCGGTACAGATTACACTTACGAGGTGACTGTCGGTACTTACACAACGAGCAGTGATGCTTTAAGACTTTATTTTCAGAATGGCGGCGGACCTTGTTATATCCTGCCAATTACGGATACCCAAGATACGACTCTGGCATTAATCCCTGAGTTAATTAGGCAAGCTTTAGAAATCACTTTAATCGTCTGCCCTGAACAAGATTCTGATTACCAGAGCAAGATATATCACAGTCTGACACCTTCATTATTGAATGAGGGCTATTTCCTTATCGCTGACAATCAGGATAAAGCATCCGCCATCAGCGCTAACGTGCCTTCACAAACCGCAACCTATTATCCGGCGATTAAAGTCTCACAACTTATTCAAACAGAAGATAGCCAGATAGCAGTATCAGGCTATGAAGATGCAAAAACAAAACCCGATGAAGTCAAAAATCTGACGCAACTCAAAGAGAAGAACAAAACTGTCTACCAGCAAGTCGTTGATGCAATAAATAGCACAATAACATCCCATGACAATATCATTCCCACCAGCGCGGTGATGGCAGGCGTGTATTGTACTACTGATGCCAGCCGTGGCGTCTGGAAAGCACCGGCTAATGTTGTACTTAGCGGGATTAGTGATGTGGCTGAACGGCTTACCGACGATGAACAAGGGGAGATGAATTCGAAAGGCATCAACACTATTCGCTATTTCAGCCACAAAGGTTTTGTCGTATGGGGCGCACGTACTCTGCAAAACGATGATAACTGGCGCTACATTCCCGTTCGGCGTCTATTTAATGCGACTGAGCGGAACATCAAGCAAGCAATGCGATTTGCCGTCTTTGAACCCAACAGCCAACCCACTTGGGAACGAGTCCGAGCCGCCATTGACAACTATCTCCATCAACTCTGGCAACAAGGGGCGCTGGCCGGTAATAACCCGCAAGAAGCCTATTTTGTTCAAATTGGTCAAGGTATCACCATGTCCGACGACGACATTAAACAAGGGAAAATGATCGTCAAAATTGGCATGGCGGCGGCACGCCCGGCTGAATTTATTATCCTCCAGTTTACCCAAAATGTAGCACAGTAACCGTACTGAGACGCGGCTTAACCCCGCGTCTATTCAGCCATTCGAGGAGATAATAATGGAGATAAAACAGCCAGGCGTTACGATAACGGAAAACCTAATATCCCTGAAACCGGATAATGAATTTATCGGTGTACCGGTTTTTATTGGTTATACCCAACCGGTCACAAACGAAAATGCTAACGATAACCTTACCATTAAACTAAACAGCCTGACCGATTTTACCCTGTCATTTGACGCATCAGGCTTAATGTACTATTCCGTGCGCCACTTCTTCGAAAACGGGGGCCAGCAAGCCTATGTGCTGTCAATAGGTTCTAACGAGCTCTTAGAAAACTTTTCGTCCTTGATTAAAGCACTACAACAGGACTGGGTAAACCACGCTCTCGCCACAGAGAGCGAAATCACGCTAATTGTTATTCCTGACATTGCCCACTTTAATCGGAGAAGCGATCCCAGTGCCAACATAGATCTTTGGCTACAGTTCTGGCAATCCGTACTTAACCTTTGTAAGAGCCGACGCGGCATCATGGGATTGCTGGATGCGCCAGATGACCCAGCACTGGCCGCCAAATGTTTAGCGCAGTTTTCTTCCAATGATCGGCAATGGGGCGCCATATATTGGCCGGGAATTAACAGTGCCTATCAAGAAAACGGCCAACCTATTGTGCTTTCACCTACTGCGGCAGTGGCTGCCGTCATTCAGCGTAACGATAACCAAATGGCCGTCTGGCATGCACCCGCCAATGTCGCGTTAGCCAAAGCGATCAGCCCAGTACGCTCTTATATTGAAGCTGATGCTCTCTTTAACCCAGCGGGTACTTCACTGAATCTGGTTCGCAGCTTCCCCGGCAAAGGCATTAAAATCTGGGGTTGTCGCACGCTGGAAAACACCCCCGGCTCTCCCTGGCGCTATATTCAGATCCGCCGTTTGGTTTCCTATATCGAAGCCCATATGACTCAACTGGGCCGAGCTTTTGTCTTTGAGCCAAATAACGCCATTACCTGGATGAAATTTAAAGGTCAAGCCCACAACTGGCTACGTCAGTTATGGCTAAAAGGTGGGCTGCGAGGTACCCAAGAAGATCAGGCATTTGAAATATTACTGGGCATTGACGAATCAATGAGTGAAGCCGATCTGCGGGCCGGAAAAATGATCATCAAGATCAAACTGGCCGTTTTAATTCCGGCGGAATTCATTGAGCTGAATCTGACATTTGATACCCGTACCGGTACCATACCTCGTTAAACAGGGGCAAAACATGCATAACCTCTATACCCCGTCAGTGTCACACCGTTTTATCGCCAGTTTTCTTTTTAACAATATCCCTAGCCCACTGGATATTGCCTTTCAGCGAATATCGGGCCTGAGCCGCGAACTGCAAACCACCCAATACAGTCAAGGTGGAGAAAACACCAGAAATACCTGGCTGGCCGAAAAAATCCAACATGGCAGCCTGCTTCTGGAGCGCGGCGTGATGACAATCACACCGCTGACTTTAGTATTTGATCGCGTCCTGCGTGGTGAAAAAGCGGCCTACGCCGATGTTGTCATCATGTTATTGAATGAAAATGCGTTACCGGTGGCAAGCTGGACATTAAGTAATGCCTTGCCGGTTCGCTGGTCCACGGGTGACTTTGATGCCAACAGCAATGCCGTTTTGGTGAACTCGTTGGAATTACGTTATCAGGATATGCGCTGGTTAGGAGTGAAAATATGACCGTCGAAATTAAAGAACTGATTATTCAAGTCAAAGTCACCGACTCCGTGAACGATCCCGTCCCTCCACGGACGTTAGCTCAGGAAACTCTGGATAACGCCCGCTTGATTGAGATGGTGAAACAGGAAGTATTAGACGCATTGCATGAAGCAGGAGGTCATTATGAGCTTAATTGAACGTAGCCTATCCAGACTCACTCTCACCGCCTTCAAAGATCGGGAAGGCAAAGTCTCGGTAGGCAGTTTACAAGCCATGTATAACCCCGACGCCATTCAACTCGATTATCAGACTCGCTATCAACAAGATGAAAGCGTTAACAGTGCCAGTCAAAGCAGCCGCTATGTGTTATCCCAACCCGCCGGTCTGTCATTAATCCTGTTATTTGATGCCACTATGCCCGGCAATAACATCCCGGTAGAAACCCAACTGGCGACCCTGAAATCCTTATGTGCGGTTGATGCCAGCACTAACGTTCCCCACTTTCTTAAAATCAAATGGGGCAAAATGCGCTGGGAAAACAAAGGCTATTTTGCCTGCCGAGCCAGCGGCCTTGCGATTAATTACACCCTATTTGATCGTGATGCGACTCCGTTGCGAGCTAGCGCCATCTTATCCTTGGTCGCAGACGAAAGCTTGGTTATTCAAGCCACCGAGCACCAATTAAAATCGCCCCCCGTTACCGCAGTCAGCGTAACCGATATGATCTCCCTGCCCTTGATCGCCTTAGGTGCTG
>NZ_JAHZMK010000063.1:0-1053 GCF_020387775.1 Photorhabdus antumapuensis | reverse complement strand
GTATCCCTTCGGCCAACATCACGTTGAATATAGCCGGTGATGCCAGCCAAATTTTTAGCGCCAAGGCACAAGCTGAACTGGCAAACTGCCGTCCAAATCATGAACTTATCGTCCAGATCGAAAAAACGGTATTATTTAAAGGGATCATTATTCGGCAAACACTTAAGTTCAAAGGTCAAGACAGCCTAATTACCCTGACAGCCAAACATCCGCTACAAAAACACTCATGGCCTCCATTCGCAACTATTCAGTCAACAGAGTGATGAGGCGATTATCAGAAAGTTATGCAGTCAAATAGGTATAACCGCAACGATAAAACAAGCACCTCAACTTAAAACAGTGCATGAGCAAATGGTGCAATTCCGTTGCAATGACTGGGCCTTTTTAAAAAATCGACTGCTGGCCACGAATACCTGGCTGCTGCCCGGTAACGAGACGGTTACGCTGATTACGCCGAAAGCGCTTAATCAATCAACCGTGCATACTGTTCGTCAACGGGCCAACGATCAGGACATTGTGCTGTTTGAAGCGAATCTACAATGGGATAACCAACATAGCCCTAAAACGGTGAGCGTACACTCTTGGGACATTACCCAACAAAAACTGTCTCAGGCAATTCAAGCAAAAAACAGCGGCCTTGGCGGTGGTCAACTTGCCACGGATGACCTGTCAGCTCTGACCAATCAAGACTGGCAGTGGACTTTCAGCTACCCACTGGATAATGAACAAGCCAGACATCTTGCTCAAGGCATTATGGACAACCGGCGAAGTCATAATATCTCCGGCAATGTTGAAGTCGAAGGCGATGATCGTTATCAACCGGGGGATGTGCTGGCGTTAAGCGGCTTTGGTCAGGGGATGGATGGTCAAGCCATTATCACCGGCGTCAGTCAAACCCTCTCTCAGCGACAAGGCTGGCGTACCCGGTTAACACTCGGCTTATTGCCGGAAACGGAACATGCTGTACCGCAAGTAAAAGAGCTACACATCGGCGTCGTGGAAAAATACCAGCAAGACCGCCAATCATTGGACCGTATTCCGGTCAAAATACCG
>NZ_JAHZMK010000062.1:0-6467 GCF_020387775.1 Photorhabdus antumapuensis | reverse complement strand
AAACCAAGGTTTTTCAAAACTCACCAATCCGTGATAATTTCGATAACAATAGTCTCATATTGGTATTAGGCAGGGTTACATATGGCGAAGATTGGCTATATTCGGGTATCAACAAATGACCAAAACAGTGATTTACAGCGAAACGCATTGATAAGTATAAATTGTGAGCAGATTTTTGAGGATAAAATCAGTGGAAAAACGTCCAACAGACCGGGGTTAAAGCGTGCTTTAAAGCAACTTAAAAACGGTGACACTTTAGTCGTTTGGAAACTGGATCGATTAGGACGTAGCGTAAAAAATATGGTAACTTTGATTTCTGATCTAAGTGAACGTGGTATTCATTTTCAAAGCTTGACTGATAGCATTGATACCAGCACTTCTATGGGGCGATTTTTCTTTCACGTTATGAGTGCATTGGCTGAAATGGAACGGGAATTAATCGTTGAAAGAACAAATGCAGGATTAATAGCCGCTCGTGCCCAGGGGAGAGTTGGAGGTAGACCAGTATCACTTTCATTTGTTGAACAACAACAAGCTGCAAGATTGCTGGCGAAAGGCCATACACGGAAACAGTTATCATTAATTTACAACATATCGTTATCCACAATATATAAATATTTTCCAGTAAATAAAACAGATTGTCGATCAACTTAGTATTTTCAGTGCGGCTAGTTAAATGTTTAATTTTATACTCGTAATATCCAAGACTAATTGGTTATTAATTTATCTAAAATATATCACGTTTCTTTTCTATGCAGAAAACTTCAGTCGCACTATATTATAAAAAATAATAGAATAATTTAACAATTAACCATTGCTAGCCAAGAAAATTTATTGCGTGTTAAATCCACTGCATCTGGAAGTTTTTAGGTAACGGATTACCATCAGCATAGGATTTACACATTTAAGTAAATTAATTTACTTACAATTGAAAAGTGTGTCAGTACCTGGAAATCACCAGATAAACGCGACCAATAAAATTGATTTCATTAATTGCACAGTCAAAAGTCACATCGTTATCACAAACTCGGATCTTACTGACTGGTATTTTTGTGATTTTCTTAATGCTGTGCATCCCTTCAATATCAATTAACCATAAACCATCCTGAATATCAGGTTCTTCTGTATCCAGCAAATACCAGGTGTTATTGTTATCTACAATAAGAGGTTTTTTTATTTCTCTAGCAATAAGTTGATTATCTAAAATCACTGAGTCGTCATCGTTCAACTTTCCACCAACCAATTTAACGCATTGTATTGTCGGAGTAATAATGTTTTTTAAAGCTTCCCTTTTCTTTTCTCCATCAGGGAACATTTCTCCCTGTCCTGTGCTTAGCCATAACAGTGAAGTATTGGTTTCAAGGTTGCATTGGATAACCCAGTCTGCTGGAAAACTGTCCCTTAAGTAACGGTTTGCCATTGTACTTTTAGAAACACCTAAATGGTCGCTCAATGCTTGACGTGATTTAAATCCATATGCACTAACAAGGCGTTCGATAGCTTGTTTTCCTCCACTATCTGCACCCATTTTTATCTCAGTTATGTTTTTTTTCATTGAAAGTACAGTTTAGTGAGTTTGCCGTCTCCACAAAGCCCTCTGATTAAGAGCTATAGTGATCCCAAATAAATTTATTAGATCCTAATAAGGGATATTGCATCATGGGCATCTAAATTTCAATCTATATACTTTGTGAAACTATGTCATCTAAATAAAGAGAAAAAATCTTCTAAGTGATAAAAGAAGAAAAATTTATTAATTACAACGGATTATGATCAGAAAGAAACCTTTTTAACCATTAATTATTTCAATAAAAACAATAATTAATATATTAACACTATCAAATATAGTTCCCAAAAAAGATGAAAAACCGCTTTAAATTTTTCTAATCAACGTGTACTGTTCTTATATACAGTTATGTTATACGGAGGTAAGTTTGTCAGTGGACTTTCTTATGGAATCAGTAATAGCGCAACGTATTAATTTTATAGCCAGAATGGCAACGAGCTGTGAATGTAATCATGCTGAAGATAAAGAACTTGCTTTAGTTTGGATTGCTGAGTTGTCGACACCACTAGCAAAACAACTTATTAACCACTATGAAACGCTTGAAGAATAAATGCGACAGATAAATGATATAAATGTGGAAGTTCTGTATGATAAACAACCTAAACTTTCTAAGTTGATAATGATTGCATTGGAAAATAAGCTGAAAAATAGATTTTTCCTATGAATTCAGCAAATTTTAAAAGATATGATTAATTATTAAATTAGCCACTGAAAAGTGGCTTCTTGCTTCTCATTTGTACTGTTTCCTTAACAATATTATTTTATTGTTTCTTTCCCTCGATTCAGCGCACCATAACACTTTAACTTAACAATATTGACTAAATTAGAAGGGGTATACCTAATGAAAATAATTGCTCAGCAGAATGATACTGTTGATGCTTTATGCTGGCGTCATTATGGTCGGACTCAAGGCATGACAGAACAGGTACTATTAGTTAACCCAGGCTTGGCCGAATATGGTGTAATTCTGCCACACGGTACAGAAGTTGAGATGCCGGAAATTATGACAGCGACAACGAAACCTATTTTGCAACTATGGGATTAAATATATCCATACTAAGTTGAAGGTTTTTAAACAGAATTATCATTCTATATCAGCAAATTAAACTTATCTATTCTGGCTAGATAAATAAACGGTTGAAGTGGATTGATTGCAACTGTGGGCATATTGTTTACGTTGTTCAAACAAGAATAACCAGTGATCAAATCAAATTATCTGGAACGTTATACTTAATAGAGTCAAGCAGCGCAAATTTGAATTTTTTGAACTATTAGAGTCAAGCTTTAACAAAATAGCACAGATTATATAAAAGCCTTTCTCGATTATGGGAAGGGCTTTTTAATTTATGTTGTTACATTTTCCCTTTTCAAGAAACTTGTTTTGTCTTTCTTACAATTCCTCTTTGATGTTGGCAACTGCCTTTGCTGGCATTCTTTCATACATAAACCCACAACCACCAAATGGCATTTTTCCAAACATGGATACACAACTAACAGAACTTCTGCGTTTATTGCGTAATCTGATCAGAACTGGTGTTGTTACCGAGGTAGATCATGCCCGAGGTATGTGCCGGGTCGCAACAGGCAATCTTGAAACCGATTGGCGGCCTTGGTTGACAATGCGAGCCGGTCATTCCCGTACCTGGTGGGCCCCCAGTGTTAGTGAGCAGGTTTTATTACTATCCGTTGGTGGAGAGCTGACCACCTCCTTTGTATTACCGGCTGTTTATTCCGATCGATTTCTAGCTCCATCAGTTTCTTCCGAAGCTGTCCATATTGCTTTCCCTGATGGGGCCGTAATGGTGTATGAGCCGAAATTCGGTGCCTTAACCGTAAAAGGTATTAAGACCGCTAATGTGCAAGCTTCATATTCCATAACACTTGAGGCAACGAATATAACACTAAAAGCACACGATAAAATCTCAATGTCGGCAAATAACCAAATTGGATTGACATCGCAAAACGAAATCTCAATGTCGGCAAATAACAAAATTGGATTGACATCGCACAACGAAATCTCAATGTCGGCAGATAACAAAATTGGATTAACATCGCACAACGAAATTTCAATGTCGGCAGACATCAAAATTGGACTAAATGCAAAAAAAGAAATGGAATTGAAAGCACCAGAACTGGCTCTGAAAGGAAAAACTAAACTGGAAGGTGATGTTGAAAATACCGGCGGAAAACTCAGCTCTAATGGTGTGACCCTACATTCTCATAAACACACTGGAGTCATGTCCGGCGGTGCAACAACAGGAGACCCAACATAATGATGTATCTTGGAATGAACCGACAAACCGGTCGTAGCCTGACAGATTTGGATCATGTACGCCAATCTGTCAGCGACATCTTACTAACCCCAGTTGGTAGTCGTTTAGCACGTCGTACTTATGGCTCTCTGCTACCCGAATTAATTGACTGGCCACAGAACGCGGCTCTGCGCTTGCAAATTATGGCAGCCACCTATACAGCTATCAGCCGCTGGGAACCAAGGATTAATCTGACAGCTATTACCATAACTACCCAGCAAGACGGCAAAATGACGGTAAATATCGCCGGTCATTATCAGCAGTCCGCCGGGAGGTTTTCTCTATCTATCCCTGTGAGGTAAAACAATGCCGACCATTGATCTAAGCCAGTTGCCGCCACCTGATGTAGTCGAGCCACTGGATTATGAAAGCCTGTTGGCTGAACGTAAAGCCAAATTAATATCTCTTTATCCTGAAGAACAACGGGATGCTATTACTCGAACATTGGAATTGGAATCCGAACCTCTGGTTAAGTTACTTGAGGAAAACGCTTACCGGGAATTGATATTGCGCCAGCGGGTTAATGAAGCTGCCCGTGCAGTAATGTTGGCCTATGCAACCAATAGCGATTTAGACCAGTTAGGTGCGAACTATAACGTTACCCGTGCAGTCATGGAGCCTGATAGTACCTTCCGTGATCGCATCCAAAGAGCCTTCGAAGGGCTAAGTGTTGCAGGGCCGATAGGTGCGTATGAATATCATGCCCTTAAAGTTAATGAAAGTATTCATGCTAATAAAAATGAATACAAAGGTGAATATCAAACTGTTGCAGATGTTTCTGTCATTAGCCCATCACCAGCCAATGTGACTGTGACTGTTTTGTCACGGAAATGGAAATGGGAAAAAGATAAAGAAGATGAAGAAGATAAAGAACATAACGGTGTAGCTTCACAAGAGTTACTGAATAAAGTGATTGCGGCACTTAATGATGAAAATGTCAGGCCCGTTGCTGATCGGGTAAAAGTGCAGTCAGCCCAAATAGTGGAATATCAAATTGATGCTGTGCTTTATCTCTATCCGACACCTGAATCTGAGCCTATCCGTAAATTGGCTCAACAAAATATGGATAAGTACGTGCTAGATCAACATAAGTTGGGGAGAGATATTCGGTTATCTGCCATTTACGCTGCCCTGCATGTCGCAGGAGTACAGCAGGTAGAACTGAGAGCCCCGACGAAGGACATAATTCTGTGTAAAGACCAAGCTCCTTATTGTACGGGCGCGAAACTGGAAATAGGTAAAAAAACACAAACTGCTGATTGTTCCAAACCAAATCCAGGTTTGATAGTGGGAGGTTCTGATGAATGACCGCCTGTTACCAACAGGTTCTACTGTTTTGGAGTTGGCTGCGGCTAAGGCGTGTTCGCAATTGCAAAATATTCCAGTACCGCTTCGCCAACTCTGGAATCCTGATACTTGCCCTGAGGAGTTATTACCCTATCTGGCGTGGGCATGGTCGGTTGATCGCTGGGACGAAAATTGGCCGGAGAGTACTAAGAGAGACGTAATAAAAAATTCGCTGTTTCTGCACAAACATAAGGGAACCATTGGTGCCGTCCGTCGCGTGGTAGAACCGCTTGGCTATCTCATTCAAATAAAGGAATGGTGGCTGAACAACGAAACACCGGGCACATTCCGGTTAGCGATAGGGGTACAGGAAAACGGGATCACCGAAGAAACTTTTTTAGAGCTGGAACGGCTAATTTCTGATGCCAAGCCTGTAAGTCGTCATCTGATAGGTTTGTCAATCAATCTGGATGTTAAGGGCGAATTTTATTGCGCTGCGACGAGTTATAGTGGAGATGACCTCACTGTTTATCAATATCTCCCTGACATCATCACAACTAGCGACAATGCTCCTTTAGGGGCAGCAATTCATTTGATCGATACAGACACATTGAGGGTTTCACCATGAAATACTTTGCAATTTTAACCAACTTGGGAGCGGCGAAGCTAGCAAACGCTGCTGCTTTGGGGACAAAAGTCGATATTACTCACATGGCTGTTGGTGACGGTGGCGGTAAATTACCAGATCCTGACGTCAATCAGACAAAATTAGTTAATGAAAAGCGTCGGGCTGCAATTAATACATTGAGTGTCGATCAGGTAAACACAAACCAAATTATTGCCGAACAAGTTATCCCTGAAAGTGAGGGTGGTTGGTGGATGCGTGAAATTGGTTTGTTTGACAGTGAAGGTAACTTGATTGCAGTAGCGAACTGCCCGGAAACCTATAAACCACAATTACAGGAAGGTTCGGGTAGAACACAAACTGTCAGAATGATCTTGATTGTCAGCAATACGGATTCAGTAACGCTGAAAATCGATCCTTCTGTAGTTCTGGCAACTCGTGATTATGTAGATAGCTCCATTCAGAAACATGGAAAAAGCCGCAATCATCCAGATGCCACGTTGACAGAGAAAGGTTTTACAAAACTTAATAGTGCCATTAACAGTAATGATGAAACTACAGCTGCAACACCCAAAGCGGTAAAAACAGCTTATGATAATGCTAATAGTAAATTGGCAAAAAACCAAAATGGAGCAGATATCCCAGATAAAACTGCTTTTGTGAAAAACCTTGGTTT
>NZ_JAHZMK010000061.1:0-31591 GCF_020387775.1 Photorhabdus antumapuensis | reverse complement strand
CTTGGTTTATTGGAAAAATTAATTCCAGTAGGTGTACCACTTCCTTGGCCGACGGCCACTCCGCCGGAAGGGTGGGTGCAATGCAATGGTGCGGCCTTTGATAAAGCGAAATATCCGGAATTAGCCAAGGCTTATCCTGGTGGTAATTTGCCCGATTTGCGAGGTGAATTTATTCGCGGTTGGGATGACAAACGGGGCGTTGATCCAGATCGTACATTATTGGTATGGCAAGAAGGGTCTTATTTACTACAGGAAATTGGTCAAGTTGATAATGTTGTTAACTTCTCACTCAACGAGCGTACGAAATTACAATGGGATACTCCCCAAAATAAAGATATTCCACTAAGAGCTAGAGCTGTAGGTTCAGCAACGACTTGGACTACCAGTGCAGGTTATATGGGGGTATCAAGGCCACGTAACGTAGCGTTTAACTACATTGTAAGGGCAGCATAATGCTCATGTCTGTACTTGAAGAGATCCCAGTAGGAATACCACTTCCTTGGCCGACTGACATATCACCAAATGGTTGGGTGAAATGTAATGGGGCAATCTTTGATAAGTCTTTATATCCAAAATTAGCGGAAACTTATCCCAGTGGTAGATTACCTGATTTACGTGGTGAATTTATCCGTGGTTGGGATGATGGACGTGGGGTAGATATTGGTCGGTATCTACTGTCCACTCAATTGGCAGATATTGCTCCACACAGTCACAGGCTTAACCGAATGTGGTCCAACTCAAATGGTGGAATCGATGGTTTAGGTACACCAAGCCGTATTCTCAATAGTGTCTACCAAGGCGTTAACTACGGAATGGATCCTCGCGGACTAGGTATTGCTATCGGTATGGGATCTGGCGGGGTCGGTTATATGGATAATGCGGTTGCTGCTTCGACAGGAATAGAAACACGTCCACGAAACGTGGCATTTAATTACATTGTGAGGATTGCCTGATGAATAAAGCTGTACTGGATAAAAATAATATTGCTACCAGTAGCGGAAGTATCGTTGTGTTTAATTACGATGCGATTACGTTGGAATATTTAAATAGTTCTGATGAGTATCTTTCTATTGGTATCGGTCTTCCTGCTAATTCCTGCACAGACGCGCCACCTGATATCCAAGATGGGTATGTTGCTTGTCGTTCATCTGATTTAACCGGTTGGCAAATTGTGCCAGATTATCGAGGAAAAATAGTTTACAGCACACAAACTGGGGAACAGAAAGAAATCATTAAACCCGGTGAATTATCAGAAATACTGACATTTAAACAGCCTGCTACCGATTTTGATAAATGGGATGGTGAAAGATGGGTAACGGACATTGAAGCTCAAAAAACCAATCAGATTAAACAGGCAGAACAACAACGTGTTACTCTTCGCCAACAGGCTGATGAAGCCATGACTTTATTACAATATGCTATTGAGACTGAGATGGCCTCAGACACAGAAAAAGCATTATTGCTTGCCTGGAAGAAGTATGTGGTATTACTGAGCCGTGTTGATACTTCAATGGCTTCAGATATTGAGTGGCCACAAATACCAGAATAATAAAATTATCGAGACCGGGCATTATTTTGTCTCCGGTCTTTTTTCAGTTAAGGCTATGTTGGCCTGTCGATTTCCGATGCTTTTGAAGTATCAACCTGGTTAAGTATGGCTAGGTATTTTTTCCATTCTAATAAGACCTGGCGCATTAGGTAAACACTTATTGATGACCCTAAAAAACCAGAGTAGAAAAAGGCCCGCGTTTTTTGAACTGCGGGCTTATATTATTTATACAGGTTGTACAGGCCACTCAATATCTGGTGCTATGGTGGTATCAATGCGGTTTGTTTGCATTCGATATTTTTTCCAGGTTTTGAGCTGTTCTATCTCTTCCAGAGTTGCTTCATTTAGATCAACGGCATCCTGTAAGGGAGCAATATTATTGCTGGCAAGGGCTAACAATTCTTCTTTACGTATTTCTGCTTGAGCAATTAACTCGGCCTTTGTGTACTCATACGGAACAATAGCACCATTTATATATTGCCATTTGCCAGAAATATCACAAGAATCAGGCAGATTATTCATCTCAGCCACACTCATTCCATCTGGGTTAAAAGCTGATGCATCTCCTGATATAGAACGGATTACATTATTAAAATCATACATTACTTTGATTGTATCAGGACTAAAGCTTTTCTGGCATTCATACCAGTCTTGACCGTCTTCTGACTTCAAATAAATGACATTAAAATCCTCGATGATTTTTCTGGCTTGTTTTGAGTCAGGTGTATATTGGGAAAGATTTTTAATGTTTTGCATACATTCATCACCTTACTAAATATTCGATATATTCATCCATATGCCGTTAACCTTCTTCTGTATTGGCCTGTGGTTTACGGTGTTAACTAACTCATCTTTATTTTCATTTATTGCAGCAATAATGGTATGCCCACTTGCGTCTTTATCTCTGGGGCTTTTCCATATTTGCGCGCTCTCTTTAGCGCCAAGGCGAATGTCTTGAATATAACGCGTATCTGATTCTGATTTTGTATAAGCACCAATAATCGCAGCGGTTGGTCTATATCCTTCGTGATAGACCTGATATCCTCTAACTCGAAGGTTATCAGATTTCAAGCTCATCCATTCATTTGGCACTCCAGAGAGGACATGCTGCCATTTGAAATATTCGTTGCCATTATCTCCCGTTCTAAACCACATATAGGAATCTGTATCACTATCTCCGGTGTTTTTAAAACCGATAGAGGCGAAGTCAGTGTTTCTGTTCCAACTTAGCATAGAGTCAGTAGTAATAGTTATGTCACCTGTTACATTGCCACCGCTGCGTTGCAACGCGTTTGTGGCTTTGGTAACGGTGTCTATCAAACCGAGTTCACTCGCAGTTGGTTTATTTAGCGTGTTATATTCTTGGGTCCAAGGTGTCCACGGTAAATTATGATATTGGCTGCGTGTATATATCCGACTGCTGTTATAAACAAAATAACGTTGAGTCACCGCATTATTTTTCAGAACGACAAGTGAACCTGCAAGTGGTTCCGGGTAGTTAGCACCATTTTGAGCATAAACATTGTAATCTTGATAATAAACTCCTGGTGTTTTGTAATTATCCAAGTTTGCCTTATCGCCTAAATAAACAGCCTGTCCATTAAAGATATCCTGAGACGTGATATTGATATCCTCAGTCAGAACTTTGCCATTCACTTTCCGGTTGTTTGGAACTGCATCTTTAGCCAAATTCACCGTTTCTATCAAACCAAGATTTTTCAAAACTCACCAATCCATGATAATTTCCGAAAAGATAGTCTCATATTGGTACTAAGCAGGGTTACATATGGCGAAGATTGGCTATATTTGGGTGCCAATAAATGACCAGAACTGTGGTTTATGAAAAAATGTGTTGATAAGAGTAAATTATGAACTATTTTGGAGGATAAATTTGTCGCAAAAAATAACCAATTGAAGACTTAATTTTATACTATATAACAAGCAATTATGAGGTTCCATTCCACATAAAATATAAACTTTATTTATCGTAAATTTAATTATGCCAACTCCATTCCCAAACAAAGTTTAGGTCAGTTATTTTCAAAACAATCAGAAGTAAAATTAAATATGGACAGTAAAACCCGCAGTTATAAGCTGCAAGTTCTACCATTAGCAATTGAACATCAGCGTTTCTTTTTCTTTCCCTGAACTGCCTTAAAACGAGGATTAGATTTACAAATAACATATAATCGACCACGACGACTTACGATTTTGCAATCCGGGTGGCGAGTCTTTGCCGTTTTAAGTGAACTTAACACCTGCATTTTTTATGCTCTCTCAATTTATTTATTACCAATAAAACGCCCAAATTTTTTCTGGAATCGTGCAGTACTGCCTTCCTGAGATAAAATTTTCTGCTTACCTGTATAGAAAGAATGTGACTCCGATGACACATCAATAGTGACATATGGATACTCTTCTCCATTCAGGGTAATTGTCCGTTCTGTGCGAATCGTAGAGCCAATCGTGAAATACAACTACCCGGTAGTTTGGATGGATATCTGGTTTCATAATTTAGCCATAATGTAATAATATAACATTACAATAGCGTGATTTGTTTTTATCGGCAAGAAAATAATGATAAATTTTCTCAGTTCAAAAAAAAAGCCTCTGTATCTTTAATGTACAGAGGCTTATTTCAACTTCTTATTATAAAACGATTATTCTACGGTCACTGATTTTGCCAAGTTACGAGGCTGATCAACATCAGTTCCTTTAATCAGAGCAACATGATAGGAAAGCAGTTGAAGTGGCACAGTATAAAATATTGGTGCAATCAGCTCTTCAACATGCGGCAACGAAATAATCTTCATTCCTTCACTATCGGTAAAACCGGTGTCCTGATCAGCAAACACATATAGCAATCCACCTCGAGCACGTACTTCTTCGATATTAGATTTCAGTTTTTCTAGCAGTTCATTGTTCGGAGCTACAATGATAACCGGCATATCTGCATCAATCAGTGCCAGTGGGCCATGTTTTAATTCACCGGCAGCATAAGCCTCAGCATGGATATAAGAAATCTCTTTTAATTTCAGAGCTCCTTCAACCGCAATCGGATATTGATCACCACGGCCAAGGAATAAAGCATGGTGTTTGTCAGAAAAATCTTCCGCCAGCGCTTCAATAATTTTATCTTTCGATAACATGCTTTCGATACGGCTTGGCAGTGCATGTAATGCATGAACAATTTCTTGCTCCTGCTCTGCATCAACACCTTTCAAACGTCCAAGGTAAGCCACCAGCATTAGTAATACTGTCAGCTGAGTTGTAAACGCCTTAGTTGAAGCAACACCAATTTCTGCGCCAGCTTTGGTCATAAGAGCAAAATCAGATTCACGAACTAAAGAAGAACCCGCTACGTTACAAACAGTCAATGATGTGAGATATCCAAGTTCTTTAGATAAACGCAGTGCTGCTAATGTATCCGCAGTTTCACCTGATTGAGACAAGGTGATTAGTAAGCTTCCTGAACGGCGTGCTGATTTGCGGTAACGGAATTCAGAAGCAATTTCCACGTCACAAGGAATACCTGCCAATGCTTCAAACCAATAACGGGAAACCATCCCTGCGTTATAGGATGTACCACAGGCAACAATCTGAATATGTTCAACTTTAGATAACAATTCAGCTGCATTAGGACCAAGTTCAGACAAATCTACCTGCTCATGACTTAAGCGCCCTTCCAGAGTGCTTTTGATTGCCATTGGCTGTTCATAGATCTCTTTTTGCATATAGTGACGGTAAACACCTTTGTCACCAGCATCATACTGAATATTGGATTCGATCTGCTCCCGTTCAACCGGTTCTCCCTGAGTATTAAAAATATGCACAGTTCGGCGGGTTACTTCCGCAATATCACCTTCTTCAAGGAAGATAAAACGACGGGTAACAGGCAACAGAGCCAATTGATCAGACGCAAGAAAGTTTTCCCCAACACCTAAACCAATAACCAGAGGACTACCTGATCTTGCAGCGATTATTATCCCAGGATCACGGCTATCCATGATAACTGCACCATACGCCCCACGAAGCTGGGGAATAACACTCTGGACAGCCTCCAGCAAGGTACCACTCTGTTTTTGCTCCCAATGAACAAGGTGGGCAATAACTTCTGTATCAGTATCTGATGTAAACTGATAACCGCGCTCAATTAACTGAGTCCGCAATTCTTCGTAATTCTCAATAATGCCGTTGTGAACAACAGCAATATAATCAGATATATGCGGGTGAGCATTTTTCTCGTTTGGTTCACCGTGTGTAGCCCAACGGGTGTGCGCAATACCTGTTCCACCAAGGACCGGTTGCTTGTCAGCCTCATCAGCAAGTATTTGCACCTTACCGACTTCACGCAGACGGAACATATTTTTTTCGTTATCAACAACCGCCAAGCCGGCGGAGTCGTAACCACGGTATTCCAAACGACGAAGTCCTTCAATCAGGATTTCGGCAATATCTCGTTGTGCTACTGCACCAACAATTCCACACATCAGTTTTATTCCTAAAAATAGGGCTGATGAAAGCCCTTTATATGTCAAGAGCCTGATTGTTTTCCGGTTTTTCCGGTCCCCGAGCCTGTAGAGTGGGGATTATTATTTTATTTTTTTTCCTTCACAGGGCGTTTCCACCCCTGAATATGTGTTTGTTTAGTTCTGCTTACTACCAGTTCATTTTCAGCTATGTTTTTTGTCACTGTTGTCCCTGCTCCGATTGTAGCGCCTTTAGCAACAGTCACTGGGGCAACAAGCTGAGTATCAGAACCAACAAAAACATCGTCACCAATAATGGTTTTAAATTTATTAGCTCCATCGTAGTTACAGGTAATAGTACCTGCACCAATATTTACATCACGACCAATGTCTGCGTCGCCAAGATAAGTCAAATGTCCAGCTTTAGAACCTTTACCCAGATAAGATTTCTTCATCTCAACGAAATTCCCTACATGGGCTTTCTCAGCGAGTTTAGAACCGGGACGCAAACGAGCAAAAGGCCCAACAGTACAGCCAGTTTCCATTTCAGAATCTTCAATTATTGTATAGGGACTAATAATAGAATCATCACCGATGATGCAATTCTTCAACACACAACCTGTGCCAATTTGTACGTTATTACCAAGGGTTACATTACCCTCAATAATGACATTAGTATCAATAACCACATCACGGCCATGAATTAGTGTGCCACGTAAATCAAAACGAGCAGGATCCAACAACATAACGCCTGCTAACAATAATCGTTCCGCTTGCTCAGATTGATAAATACGCTCAAGAGCGGAAAGTTGAAGACGGTTATTCACTCCTTCCATTTCACTCAAGCAACTTGGGTGCACTACTTCTATTTTTTGGCCTTCTTTATAAGCTAGCGCAATTACATCAGTAAGGTAGTATTCACCTTGAACATTATTGTTATTCAATTGAGACAACCAACGTTTTAAATCACCACCATTAGCGACCAGAATGCCTGAATTTACTTCATTGATTTTACGTTGATCTTCAGTCGCATCTTTTTGCTCAATGATGCCAGTTACTTCCCCATTTTCACGAACAATACGACCATAACCCGTTGGATTATCCAAAATTGCTGTTAATAAACCTATACCACCGTCAGGTTTAACAGCTAGCAGACGTTCAAGGGTATCTGCACCAATAAGAGGTACGTCGCCATATAGTATCAAAATATCTTCATCATCAGCGAAATGTGGTGCTGCCTGCTGCATTGCATGACCAGTCCCTAACTGCTCTGCTTGTAATACCCAATTTAGTGTTTGATCAGAAAGGGTTTGCTTCATCAGGTTTCCTCCATGTCCATAAACCAGATGAACATTTTTAGCACCTAATGCCATTGCAGTATCAATCACATGCTGAACCATAGGTTTACCGGCCAGCAAGTGCAGAACTTTAGGGAGATCAGAGTACATGCGGGTTCCTTTACCCGCGGCAAGGATCACAACACTTTTTGCACTGTTAGACATAAGAAACCCGATAACTCCAATTTAAGAGAGAAAAGTAAACCTGTTTATAAGATAAATTACTACATATTTCGCAATACAAAAAAGCCAGTTAGCTCGCACCAACTGGCTTATTTATTTAACCGCCTGTATTACATCGCTTTTTTTGTCAACTCGATTACACGAAGTTTTGCAATCGCTTTAGACAATTCAGCTGATGCCTGAGCATAGTCAACATCACCGTGAGAATTACGGATGTGTTCTTCAGCTTTACGCTTAGATTCCAGCGCTTTAGCTTCATCCAAATCTTTACCACGGATTGCAGTGTCAGCCAGTACGATAACGCCGCTCGGTTGTACCTCAAGGATACCACCAGAAAGGTAAATCACCTCTTCTTCACCGAACTGCTTAACAATACGTACCATGCCAGGTTTTATGGCAGTAAGTAGTGGTGCGTGTCCTGGGTAAATACCCAACTCACCTTCACTACCTGTCACCTGAATTTTCTGTACCAAGCCTTCAAACATCCGGCTCTCAGCACTGACAACATTCAGATGGTAAGTCATTGCAGCCATGTCAACCTCCGGTCAGCCGTATTAAAGTTTCTTCGCTTTTTCCACAGCTTCTTCGATGGTACCTACCATGTAGAACGCTTGTTCTGGCAGGTGGTCATAGTCTCCTTCCAAGATACCTTTAAAGCCACGGATAGTATCTTTCAGGGAAACGAACTTACCTGGTGAACCCGTAAAGACTTCTGCAACGAAGAATGGCTGAGACAGGAAGCGCTGAATCTTACGAGCACGCGCAACCACCAGCTTATCGTCTTCTGACAGTTCATCCATACCCAGAATAGCGATAATATCTTTCAGTTCTTGGTAACGTTGCAGGATAGACTGAACACCACGGGCAACGTTATAGTGCTCCTGACCAACAACCAACGGATCGAGCTGACGGCTGGTGGAATCCAGCGGATCTACCGCAGGGTAAATACCCAGAGATGCAATCTGACGACTCAGTACTACGGTTGCGTCCAAGTGGGCGAAAGTTGTCGCTGGAGATGGGTCAGTCAAGTCATCCGCAGGTACGTAAACAGCCTGTACAGAAGTGATAGAACCGGTTTTGGTGGAAGTAATACGTTCTTGCAGAACACCCATTTCTTCCGCCAGAGTTGGTTGATAACCTACCGCTGATGGCATACGACCCAGCAATGCAGACACTTCGGTACCTGCCAGGGTATAACGATAAATGTTATCAACGAACAACAGAACGTCACGGCCTTCATCCCGGAACTTCTCAGCCATTGTCAAGCCAGTCAGCGCAACACGCAGACGGTTTCCTGGTGGCTCATTCATCTGACCATATACCAGAGATACTTTATCCAGTACGTTAGAGTCGGTCATTTCGTGGTAGAAGTCGTTACCTTCACGGGTACGTTCACCGACACCGGCAAATACGGAGTAACCTGAGTGCTCAATCGCGATGTTACGGATCAGCTCCATCATGTTTACGGTTTTACCTACACCCGCACCACCGAACAGACCCACTTTACCACCCTTGGCGAATGGGCAAATCAGGTCCATTACTTTGATACCGGTTTCCAGCAGTTCTTGAGAGTTGGATAACTCTTCATAACTTGGAGCCGAGCGGTGAATTGCCCAACGCTCTTCTTCGCCGATATCACCTTTCATGTCGATTGGTTCACCCAACACGTTCATGATACGGCCAAGTGTCGCTTTACCAACAGGAACTTCGATTGGGTGACCTAAATCAGTAACGCTTAAACCACGGCTTAAGCCATCAGAAGTACCCATTGCAATACAACGAACAACGCCGCCGCCCAACTGCTGCTGTACTTCCAGCACCAATTTAGCTTCGCCGTTTTGAACCTCAAGTGCATCGTATACTTTTGGTACGGTATCTTGAGGGAATTCGACGTCCACCACGGCGCCGATTACCTGGATAATCTTTCCAGTAGCCATCTTGAATCCTCTACGTAATTCGTAAACCTAGCTGTTAAACCGCGGAAGCACCCGAGACAATCTCGGTCAGCTCCTGAGTTATGCTGGCCTGACGAGCTTTGTTATAAACCAACTGCAGCTCTTTGATCAGGCTGCCACCATTATCAGTCGCGGCTTTCATCGCCACCATTCGTGCGGCCTGTTCACTAGCCAGGTTTTCAACGACGCCCTGATAAACCTGCGATTCGACATAACGACGCAGCAGTATATCCAGCAACGCCTTAGGATCAGGTTCGTATAAATAGTCCCAGGATTTCTTCTTCAGTGTCTCATCATCTCCGGCAGGCAGAGGCAACAACTGAGTAATAGTAGGTTCCTGAGACATTGTATTGATGAACTTATTTGTCACCACATACAATTTATCCAGACGTCCTTCATCGTATGCTCGCAACATGATATTAACCGGCCCGATTAATTCGGACAGTGAAGGGTTATCTCCCATGCCTGTTACCTGAGCAACAACATTGCCCCCAACAGAAGCAAAGAAAGAGGTCGCCTTAGAGCCGATAAGTGCCAGATCACACTGGACACCTTTATCAGACCAGTCTTTCATGTCTAACAACAGTTTTTTGAACAGATTAGTGTTCAAACCACCGCACAAGCCACGATCGGTAGAAACAACCAGATACCCGACACGTTTGGTTTCACGTTCTTCAAGGTATGGGTGTTTATATTCCAGATTACCTAACGCAAGGTGACCAATCACGCTGCGTATGGTTTCTGCATAAGGACGGCTGGCCGCCATGCGATCCTGCGTTTTACGCATTTTGGACGCAGCAACCATCTCCATCGCTTTAGTGATTTTTTGCGTGTTTTGCACGCTGGCGATCTTGGTACGTATCTCTTTTGCGCCGGCCATTCCTGATTCTCCTCATTAACCAGACGGCCCATGTTTAATTAAACCGGGCCGAATAGTGTTACCAGGACTGAGTTGCTTTGAAGGAATTAAGCAGAGCGTTCAGCTTTGCTTCGATCTCATCATTGTAACCACCAGACTGGTCAATCTCTTTCAGAAGATCAGCATGTTCACGGCTGGCATACGCAAGCAGCGCAGACTCGAAATCAATAACTTTAGCAATTTCGATATCTTCCAGATAACCACGCTCCGCAGAAAACAGCGACAGTGACTGCTGTGCAACAGACATTGGTGCATACTGTTTCTGTTTCAGCAACTCAGTGACTTTTTGACCATGATCCAACTGTTTACGGGTTGCATCATCAAGGTCAGAAGCAAACTGAGAAAACGCTGCCAGTTCGCGGTACTGAGCCAAAGCCGTACGGATACCACCAGACAACTTCTTCACGATCTTAGTCTGAGCTGCACCACCTACACGGGATACAGAGATCCCTGGGTTAACTGCCGGACGAATACCCGCGTTGAACAGACTGGATTCCAAGAAGATCTGACCATCAGTAATTGAAATAACGTTTGTCGGTACGAATGCTGATACGTCACCTGCCTGAGTTTCAATGATAGGCAGAGCGGTCAGAGAACCCGTTTTACCTTTCACTTCACCATTAGTGAATTTTTCTACATATTCAGCGTTAACACGCGCAGCACGCTCCAGCAAACGGGAATGCAGATAGAAAACGTCACCTGGAAATGCTTCACGCCCTGGCGGACGACGCAGCAACAGGGAAATTTGACGATAAGCAACAGCCTGCTTAGACAAATCATCATAAACAATCAACGCGTCTTCACCGCGATCGCGGAAATATTCGCCCATTGCACAACCAGAATATGGCGCCAGGTATTGTAATGCAGCAGATTCTGAAGCAGTCGCAACAACAACAATAGTATTGGCAAGAGCACCATGCTCTTCTAATTTACGAACAACGTTCGCAATAGTAGAAGCTTTCTGACCAACTGCGACATAAACACATTTAATGCCTGAGTCACGCTGGTTAATGATTGCGTCAATAGCCAGTGCTGTTTTACCCGTCTGACGGTCACCGATAATCAGTTCACGTTGACCACGACCGATAGGGATCATAGCGTCAACAGATTTATAACCAGTCTGTACCGGCTGATCAACGGATTGACGGTCAATAACGCCCGGAGCAATCATTTCAACAGCAGAGAAACCATCATGCTCAACAGGACCTTTGCCATCAATTGGCTCACCCAGCGTGTTTACCACACGACCAAGCAGACCACGACCAACAGGAACTTCAAGAATACGGCCAGTACATTTGACCTTCATGCCTTCTGCTAAGTCAGCATACGGGCCCATCACAACCGCACCTACGGAGTCTCGCTCCAGGTTCAATGCGATTGCATAACGATTGCCAGGCAGTGCGATCATCTCACCCTGCATAACTTCGGCTAAACCGTGAATACGAATGATACCGTCATTAACGGATACAATCGTACCTTCATTGTGAGCTTCACTCACTACATTGAACTGAGCAATGCGCTGCTTGATCAGTTCGCTGATTTCGGTGGAATTCAGTTGCATATGCTCCAGTCCCCTTAAGACTGCAAGACGTCTGTTAAGCGATCTAAACGGCCACGAATACTGCCATCGATCACCAAATCACCTGCGCGGACTACCACACCAGCAATAACAGACTTATCAATTTTGCAATTCAGCTTAACTTTGCGTGACAGACGTTTTTCCATCGCCGCAGAAATTTTAGCCAGCTGTTGTTCACTCAGTTCGGCAGCAGAAATCACTTCAACATCAACAGTTGATTCAAGTAACGCACGCAATTGAATAAATTGCTGCAAAACTTCAGGTAACGCCAATAAGCGACCGTTTTCTGCCATAACACGAATAAAGTTCTGAGCATGTTCATCAACCTGTTCACCGCAAATTGCGATAAAAGCATTGGCTAATGTTTCCGATGCCAATGAACCGGAAAGCAGCTCACCAACTTGCTCATTACGAGTCACTTCAGCTGTGAACACCAGCATATTCTGCCATTGTTCTAGCGATTGTTTTTCCACAGCAAAGTCAAAAGCTGCTTTGGCGTAGGGGCGAGCTACAGTAGCGAATTCAGACATGCCCCTCCCTCCTTACAGTTCAGCGACCAGTTTATCAACGATGTCGCTGTTAGCAGCTTCATCCACGGAACGTTCGATGATTTTCTCGGCACCTATGATAGCCAACATAGCGACCTGCTTACGCAACTCTTCCCGAGCACGCTTACGTTCGGCATCAATTTCTGCCTGAGCTTGCGCTACGATTCTGTTACGTTCCTGCTCAGCTTCCGCTTTTGCATCATCAAGGATCTGGGCTTTTTGTTTATTAGCCTGTTCGATGATGACCTGAGCTTCCGCTTTTGCTTTCTTCATTTGGTCGGTCGCATTGGCTTGCGCTAAGTCCAGGTCCTTTTTGGCGCGTTCCGCAGAAGATAAACCGTCAGCAATTTCTTTTTGACGCTTTTCAATGGCCGCCATGATTGGTGGCCATACAAACTTCATACAGAACATAACAAACAGGACAAACGCAATGGCCTGGCCGAGGATTGTTGCATTAAGATTCACAGCACAATACCTCTTTTAAAATTAATGAGTTGACGTAGTTTCGGATTTTTTCTGCAAACTACGCGACAGCAAACATTACGTACAAGCCAAGGCCCACAGCAATCATCGGGATGGCGTCAACCAGACCCATAACGATAAAGAACTGTGTACGCAGCAGAGGGATTAAATCCGGCTGACGAGCAGCGCCTTCCAAAAATTTACCTCCGAGGATGCCGATACCGATCGCAGCACCGATTGCCGCCAGACCCATCATTACAGCGGCAGCCATGTACAGCAGATCCATATTCAGGTTTTCCATGACAGTCTCCAGTTTGTTTCAGTTAAAACACAGTTATTGTGGTAAAAATTAATGTTCTTCAGATGCCATCGACAGATAAACAATCGTCAGAACCATGAAAATAAAGGCTTGTAACGTAATAATCAGTATGTGGAAGATAGCCCAAGGCAGGCTGAGCATCCACTGCGACCACCACGGTAACAGACCAGCTATAAGAATAAAGATCAATTCACCTGCATACATGTTACCAAACAGTCGCAGACCGAGTGATACCGGTTTTGAAAGCAGGCTAACCCCTTCCAGAATTAAGTTAACCGGAATAAACAATGGATGATTAAAAGGCTGTAAAGTCAGCTCTTTTGTAAAACCACCAACTCCTTTCATCTTAATGCTGTAGTAGAGGATGAGGACAAAGACACCAATAGCCATCGACAAGGTAATACTGACATCTGCTGTTGGTACAACACGCAGAGCAGGTAAGCCGAAGACATGTTCACCGATATAAGGGAGAAAATCGATTGGCAGTAAGTCCATCACGTTCATTAATAACACCCAGACGAACACGGTCAGTGCCAAAGGGGCAATAACTTTGCTCTTGCCGTGATACATATCACGGACACTGTTATCAACAAAACCCATGATTAATTCTATAGCAGTCTGAAGTTTGCCAGGTACGCCACTGGTGGCATTAACCGCAACCTTTCTGAATACATACAGAAATAAAATCCCTAATACGACTGAGAAAAAAAGCGAGTCAATGTTCAACGTCCAGAACGTTGCAGAACCACCAGAGTTGGGATCGACCAACTCAAAGGTACGTAGGTCCAACTGAAGGTTATTCAGGTGGTGGCCTATGTAGTCCCTTGCAGTTGAAACTTCTCCTGATGCAGACATGATGCCTCTTACCCTTTTGTTGTTGAAAACCTAACTGTTTATCACAGCTGGTGCGATGATCTGCACAACCAGCACCGCTAAATAAGTCAAACCCAGTGGTGCAAACGCCGCTTTAAACACGCCTAAAGCAACAACCAGTACAGCTATTGCAATAATAACCTTCAACCCTTCGCCAACAGCGAAAGACCACGCCACACGTACAGGAACACCTTCTTCTTTTACTTTCTGAAAACTGGCAAACAGCATAAAAATGGCATGAGGTAACCAACATGCTAATCCACCAGCAAAAGCAGAAGCGCCCCATTCTATACTTTTGGTACAAAAAGCCACACTGAGAACAACAAAAGTCATTAACTGCAAAAAAAGCAGTTTCAGTGCAATTCTACCGCTGTAAAGGGATACAGACATGACTTTTGTTTTCTCCCCTTGCACGCCTTGCATATCAGGTTTTGCTAAATGTTGTATAAAACTGCCTTTGCTTAAGTGTGTCAAGTGACAAAAACGTGCAAATTATACGGGCAGCCAAAATGAATTCAATCCATAAGTAACGAAAAGGTGAACAATTATTTAAATTTTTTACTCTGGCGCCAGATTGTAAGCTAATTATTGTGCTGATTTTCTCTCTCTAATAATTTCATGCTCTCAAATTTAAATGTGATTTAAATCACATAAAATTTTCATTTGTTAGTTATATTTAACATTCACAGCGAGTAAAAATAAAAAATATTAACATTTAAATCAATAAGTTAATTTAAATTTATAGGAGAAGGTTATTATATTATTGACTTAAATTACCAAGCTAATTTTTAGCTGCTTTAAAAAAGCAAATCTGATGAAAAAACGCTTTATCTGATTTTTAAAGTCCCAACTATCTTAATATCAAGATAACGTTATTTTTATGTAATAACGCGGTAAATTAAAGCTGAAACGAGACAAATCATAATTGACGATGTTGACCACAGTATAATTGTGCTCAACATCACTAATTATTTATAACTTTATTGACAAATAACAAACTTAGTTTGATTTAAGGATAACCAGATGGCGTTGCCCTTCCAGTTCAGGAACATCTAACTGAATAACTGAATCAACAACAATTCCGGAAGGTAACATGGTAAATTCTTCCTCAGGAAACACGCCTTTAAGCGCATAGAATCGTCCATGAACAGACTCAGGCAAATGGCAACACCAAGAGACCATATCCTGTAATGAGGCAAAAGCACGGCTTATAACACCATCAAAAAGCAGCTCAGAAGAGTATGTTTCAACCCGACTTTGCACTGGTTCTATATTATCCAAACCAAGTTCATGCTGAACCTGGCGCAAGAACCTAACTCTTTTACCTAAACTATCCAACAATGTGAAATGAGAATCTGGACGAACAATAGCTAATGGGATCCCTGGCAACCCCGGACCTGTGCCTACGTCTATAAAACGATGCCCCTGTAGATAAGGGCTGACAACAATGCTATCCATAATATGACGTACCAGCATTTGCTCTGGCTCACGGACAGACGTGAGATTATAGGCTTGATTCCATTTGTTGAGCATATCAACATAGGCCATGAGCTGCTGTTTTTGCTGTTGTGAAAGCTCTATTCCTGCTTTAGTCAGCAGAAATTCCAGTTTATTAAGCACAATAAAAATCCTCTCAGGCACTACGGCGCAGTAAGCCCTGTTTTTTCAGCCATACAAGTAAAATCGAAATTGCAGCAGGTGTTACCCCTGAAATACGTGAAGCCTGACCAATTGAGTTTGGCTTGTGATCATTAAGTTTAGCGACAACTTCATTAGAAAGACCACTAACTTGACGGTAATCAAGATCAATCGGTAATGACGTGTTTTCATTACGCAATTGTTTTTCAATCTCTTCTTGTTGACGGGCAATATACCCTTCATATTTGACCTGAATTTCAACCTGATCAGCTGCTTGTGGTTCTTTAAGACCAGGAGAAAACAGGGGTAATGAAGTTAGGATTTCATAATTTATTTCAGGACGACGTAATAGATCTTCACCATTAGCTTCTTTCGATAATGGCATTTTTAATATGTTGTTGATGTCACCAAGATTATTTGAATGAGGATGAATCCAAATATTACGCAAACGCTGACGTTCTTGTTCGATCATCTCCACCTTACGGCAGTAATGTTCCCAGCGGTAATCATCCACCAATCCTAATTCGTGGCCCTTCTCTGTCAGACGAAGGTCAGCATTATCTTCACGTAACATCAGGCGATATTCAGCCCGGGAAGTAAACATACGGTATGGTTCTTTAGTGCCCAGAGTACACAAATCATCAACCAGAACACCAATATAAGCTTGATCACGACGAGGGAACCATCCCTCCTCTTCTGAAGCGTAACGGGCTGCGTTAAGCCCAGCTAAAAGCCCTTGAGCGGCAGCTTCTTCATAACCAGTCGTACCATTAATTTGCCCGGCAAAGAATAAGCCATGAATAAATTTACTTTCCAGGGTTTGTTTCAGATCTCTTGGATCAAAGAAGTCATATTCTATTGCATAACCAGGGCGAATAATGCGGGCATTTTCCATCCCTTTCATGGAATGAACAATTTGCATCTGTACATCAAATGGCAAGCTGGTAGAAATACCATTTGGATAAATTTCATTACTGGTCAGTCCTTCTGGTTCAAGAAAGATCTGATGAGCATTGCGATCCGCAAAACGCATGACTTTGTCTTCGATCGAAGGACAGTAACGTGGGCCGATCCCTTCAATGATCCCTGCATACATTGGGCTGCGATCTAAATTATTGCGGATCACATTGTGTGTTTTTTCATTGGTATGAGTGATGTAGCATGGCATCTGTTGTGGATGTTGTCCCGCATTTCCAAGAAAAGAGAATACAGGTGTTGGATTATCACCCAGTTGTTGTGTTAGCTGACTAAAATCAATAGTTCTGGCATCAATACGTGGTGGCGTACCTGTTTTTAATCTGTTTACACGTAAAGGCAAATCACGTAAACGCTGTGCTAATGAGATCGCAGGAGGATCACCGGCCCTCCCTCCACTGTAATTTTCCAGGCCGATATGGATTTTACCGTCAAGGAATGTACCTACTGTCAGAACAACTGTTTTGGCCTTGAATTTAAGTCCCATACGAGTTATTGCACCCGTGACAGTATCGTTTTCAACAATGAGATCTTCTACGGGTTGTTGGAAAATCATTAAGTTAGGCTGATTTTCTAATGTTGTTCGTATGGCTTGACGGTAAAGAACCCTGTCAGCTTGAGCACGTGTTGCGCGAACAGCGGGTCCTTTACTGGCATTTAAGGTCCTAAATTGAATACCGGCCTGATCAGTGGCTTTAGCCATTAAACCACCTAGAGCATCAATTTCTTTAACCAGATGTCCTTTACCGATCCCACCGATGGCTGGGTTACATGACATTTGGCCCAAAGTATCAATATTGTGAGTCAGTAATAAGGTTTGACGGCCCATACGAGCAGCTGCCATAGCAGCTTCAGTACCGGCGTGACCACCACCGATAATGATGACGTCAAATTGCTCTGGATAAAACATGGTGATGAACCTTCAGTTATAAGAATGCTTAGTGTTGCATTAAGGGAAGAGAATTCTACTCAAGTTTTGGCGATAGACCAAGTAGGTAAAATCGCCGCTAATTAAAAGAAGATCTTTTTTATTTAAAGATCTCTTTATTAGATCTTTTATTAGGATCATGATCTTTTGTGGATAAGTTATTTTTACTTAGAAAGATCATAACATTGTAAAGGATCATTTACTGTGAATGATCCGTGATCCTGGCCTGTATAAACTGGGATCTAAACAGCAAGTTATTCACAATGCGATCATGGACTGATAGTTATACTATGGATAACTACGGGTTAACCCCTGCTTCTTATATGAGTTATCCACAATCGTTCGCTGCTTTTTTGTTCAAATCAGAGTGACTTTGCCCAAATTTTAACCCATTCTTCTGCGGGATCTTCGGGGATCTGATGTTGTTGGATATCAATTTCCAGACGATCGCCGAGGCGTTTAGCCCCATTTTCCACCAATAGTTGATCAAGCGATCTTATCGCCCCACAGAAAGTATCGTATTCAGAACTGCCAATACCAACAGCACCAAATGTTACTTTGCTGAGATCTGGTTTTTTTTCAGAAATTTCTTCTGCCAGTGGTTGTATATTTTCTGGTAATTCCCCTGCCCCATGTGTGGATGTGACTACTAACCAGAGCCCTTCCTGAGGAAGTTCATCGAGAGAGGGGCCATGTAGCATTTCGGTGGAAAAACCAACATCTTCCAGAATTTCAGCCATATGTTCAGCTACGTATTCAGCACTGCCCATCGTGCTGCCGCTGATTAAGGTAATAGTGGCCATAATGATCCCAACAGATTTCAAGAGTCGCTATTGTACGCTGTGAATCTGCTGGGATCTACCTGTGGATAATGTGGTTATAACAAATTTTATCTTATGGCTTGATTGTTCGCATGATCGGGTTTTGTAAGGAGATCAGGGTTTCTGTTGATTGGATTTCATCGATAGTCTGTATTTTGTTGATAAGTACATCTTGAAGGGATTCAATTGAACGGCACATAACTTTAATAAAGATGCTGTAGTGGCCTGTTGTGTAGTAAACCTCAACCACTTCATCCAGGTTGCCTAGTTTTTTCAGAGCTGATGGGTAATCTTTAGCACTCTTAAGAATAATGCCAATAAAGCAACAAACATCATAACCAAGTTGTTTAGTACTAATATCTACTCTGGTACCGGTGATGATCCCTGCTTGCTTCATTTTTTCTACACGAACATGAATGGTTCCTGGGCTGACAGCAAATTTCTTTGCCAGTTCGGCATAAGGTGTACGTGCGTTGTCCATTAAAGCGTGAAGTATGTCACGGTCCAGATTATCGATCTGATAAATTTCTGCCATTTTTAGCTCCATTTTTTATTGAATTTTCATTTTTTCTATATTAAAAATGAATTTTATAAAGCATAAAGACTATTTTTATTGAAGTATATTGAATTTATACCTCATTCTATTGCTTAATGTTTGCAACAGGACATCAGGGCTACCTAAAAATTTGAGAATAATATTATGAAAAAGTCATTTATTGAGAAGCAGCAACAAATTAGTTTCGTGAAATCCTTCTTTTCCCGCTTGCTGGAAAGCAAGCTAGGTCTGATTGAAGTACAAGGGCCAATCTTAAGTTGTTTGGGTGATGGTATTCAGGATAACTTGTCCGGCCATGAAAAGGCTGTTCAGGTAAAAGTGAAAACGTTACCGGATTCAACTTTCGAAGTAGTGCATTCACTGGCTAAATGGAAACGTAAAACACTGGGCCGTTTTGATTTTCAGCCGGAGCAAGGGCTTTACACTCACATGAAAGCATTGCGTCCGGACGAGGATCGCTTAACACCAATCCACTCTGTTTATGTTGATCAATGGGATTGGGAAAAAGTGATGGGAGATGGGCAACGCTCACTTGCTTATCTAAAACAGACAGTAGGCAAAATTTACGAAGCAATAAAAGAAACAGAAAAAGCTGTCAGCAAAGAGTTTGGTCTGGCACCGTTCCTGCCAGATCAAATTCACTTTGTTCACAGTGAAACGCTTCTGAGCCGTTATCCGGATCTGGATGCAAAAGGTCGCGAACGTGCTATTGCTAAAGAACTGGGTGCTGTTTTCCTCATTGGTATTGGTGCGAAATTATCTGATGGTCAAGCACATGATGTTCGAGCACCGGATTATGACGACTGGACGACGTCAAACAGTGATGGTTTTGCTGGTCTGAACGGCGACATTATTGTCTGGAACCCTGTTTTAGAGGACGCTTTTGAGATCTCTTCCATGGGTATCCGTGTTGATGCAGAAGCGCTGGAGCGCCAATTAGGGCTGACCGGTGATGAAGGGCGCTTGCAATATGATTGGCATCAGGCGTTACTCAAAGGCGATATGCCACAGTCGATTGGCGGAGGTATTGGTCAATCCCGTTTGGTGATGTTACTGCTGCAAATGAAACATATCGGTCAGGTTCAATGCAGCATATGGTCACCTGAAGTACGCGAAACTGTAGAAGGCATGCTCTGATTCAATTCAGTGACGCCATTTTCGCAGTAAACGGCTTTTAAGTCCGGTATCAAAACGCCAGATATGATCGAATATCCGCATAATACCGGGCTTACCATATTGGGACATGGAGACCGCATGGAAGCGGTGTTGCTGATGCTGTTGCAGATTTTTTATCTGATGGATTAGTGGGTCCGGTAAACGCTGGACAATGAAATCTGAAATAACAACAGCATCAGCATCTTTCCAACATTGCTCTTTCATTTTTTCTATTGTGCTTGCCAGACAAAAAGCTAAATCTGTTCCTCCTCTAAAAGTCTGGCTGAGAAAACGAATAGCTTGCTCCAGACCATCTGGTGAAGATAGTTCATAGTGTACAATTTCTGTAGCAAATAACATGATGTGACAGTTACGATCATCTGCTAGTGCAATGCGTAACAGTGCCAGACAAAAAGCTTTGGCACATTTTTCATTGAATCCTCCCATAGAGCCGGAAGTATCCACACAGACAATAAATGGCCCTCTTGGCTTTTCCTCCTTATTGTAATGAGTGACTGGTCGTAATGTTGTTTTCTGTTGCCAGCTATCGCCTTGTAAGCGATAGGTCAATAAGCGCTTTTCCACCAATCTGCGATAAAATTCATATTCCAGATCTTCAATTCCTAATATTGCCAGTTCTGTTGGTAACAGGCGTAAAATATCATCACTTTGCCCTATGCCATTTACCTGCTCAGGAACGGTATCAGGTGTCCGTTCAATGGTAGTACAGGGTTCGAGAAGATGGCTTTCCTGTGGTTTTGATTTTGCAGATTGGCTACGACCAAGTAATTGAGCCAGTTTTTCCAGTTCGGGTTGTTGGTGAAGAAATTCACTGTAGCGAATCAATAACTGTTCATCATTGCGGGAATGGTTTAACTGACTTTTACTCATATCCCATAACCGTCCCGCCGCCCTGTCATTTTCACTGAAAATAGGATCAATATTACCGCTTAGTGTTAGCCGTTGTTGCAATTCTGCCAGTAATTGTTCTTTTTCTTGTTCCAGTAATTTCTTGTGGAAAGTTGTAGTTTGCAGGATCAGGCTGAGTCTCCATCGTTGGATAAACAGGATTTGTAATGCATTTGAATGCTCGGTAGTGCTGGTTACCAATTTCTGTGCTTCTTCAATAAAAGGGGATTTAATTTGGTTCAGTATTTCCAGAATATCGGGAAGTTTAAGATAAAAATTATCGGTGTTGGCAGACAGTAATTGTTGATATAACTGAAATTCTTCTGCCAGGGGGGCTGGAATTAGCGCTTCTTTAATTCTTTGTTGTAAATCTTGTTTCCAACCGGGAATGTCTTTCAGTAGTGCACGTTTTAAACGAGGATATTTTTCAAAAAAGATAGCTAACTGAGGTGAAGCCAGAAGAGTTAATATGATCTCTTCTATCAGTTCTCCTTCGTTTACTGACAATAAAAGATCAAGAGTGGTTAGGCTAATCATTTGTTAGCTGCCCATTTTTATTTTCAACTGATTGATTTTATCCGTCAGTTGGATAAAACTTTGTTCTATGGCAGCAAACCAATGGTTTTCAATGAATATACATGGTTGATGCTGACTAAATAATTGGCGTTGATGGTGAATCTCTTGGTTAATTTTTTCCAATTTTTCCAACCACTCGCTGTTTTTTTCGTTTTGTTGATATTGACTATCCGGTAAATATAAAGTAGAGGAACGACGGCTAATATCAAAAATCTCTGGTTGATGTGATGAATTAATTTCGGCTGCTATATCTTGTGGAAAACCGATACTGTTCAGGCGGGCTGGTAAACTTCCACCTTTATTTATCCAGGTATTTAGCATCTTTTTTTCCACTTCAATAAAATTAACTTGAATATCATGGATATGAAGAGGTGTATGCAGGAACAAAGTCAATTTTTCTTCATTGATGTGATCGGGTAGCGAATATTGTATTTTGCGTCCAAACAAACCTGTTTGTTTTTCCAGGTACAACGCCTGCTGATTATTTTTATCCTGACGGGCTTGAATCCATTGGTGATAAAGTGAATCAATTTGCTGAGATGATACTCTTTGCTGATAGGCTTGTTCGATCATGAGAGTATTCAGATATTGAGGTAATAATTTGAAAGAGTGAAGATCATACCACAGACAATCTTTCAACAATATTAAATCAAGTGGCGATATTTCTCTTCTGCCATTGAAGAAAGCACTAGCTTGTAATAAATGAATTGCTTTCTTCCAGCGCCGATCTGAAACGTAAGGTGAATGTTCTGTTGCATCAAGTTGCTGGCGTAGATGATAGATAATATCAAAACAATTCTCTGGTAGGACTATTTTATTAATCTCTTGTTGCCATTGATGAAACTCTTCACTTGTTATCTGAATATTTTCTGGGACAGGGTTATCATTTTCATCTTTTTGGTTAGTAAGTAATGCCCGGAAGTTCTGTTTTTCTTGAATTTTATCCAACCAAATACGGATTAGCATTCGGTCATAAAGAGCCTCAAGACTGCTATCTGTTTCAGGTAATTCATTAGATGCTGTTATTAGTAATCGCATCGGAATTTTCTCTTCTGTATCCCCATTCCTAAATTTTCTTTCGTTAATTGCAGTCAGCAAGGTATTGAGAATTGCCGGGCCGGCTTTCCATATTTCATCGAGAAAGACAATTTCAGTTTCAGGTAAATAGCCAGTGGTCAGTCGTTGATAACGACCTTCTTCTTTCAATGCCTGAATAGAAAGAGGACCAAAAATTTCTTCGGGAGTGGAGAAACGGGTCATCAGATACTCAAATGCTCTGGCATCACGAAACGCAAATTTTAATCGGCGGGCTATCAGACTTTTTGCGATCCCTGGGGGACCAAGCAGGAAAACGCTTTCTCCGCACAGTGCAGCTAGCAGGCATAAACGAATCGTCTGTTGTCTTTCATACAGACCACTCTCCAGATAGTTACTTAAACAAGCTATTTTTTCCACTAATTGTTGCATAATTCATACCAATATTATCTGTTGGGATAAATAAAATCTAATCACTCTTCTTCATAGATTTTAATCATCATTTATTGATGAAGACTATATTTACCTTAAAAATCGATTCAGCGTCAAATATTCAATAAGTTAACGTTGATTTTTGGTTTTTTTATTGTCGAAGCGTTATCGATAACGATCACACTTTTGTATTATTAATGTTGCATTTTAAATGTTACTTTATATATTGCTTTAATAGCGAAACGTTTCGCTAATGGAATAAAAAAATGAAAAAAGGTGTATTACTTAATTCTGAAATTTCAGCCGTAATTTCTCGGCTGGGGCATACTGACCAGATTACAATTGGTGACATTGGGTTACCAATTCCTTCTTCAGCCCAGCGGATTGATTTAGCGCTAACCCAGGGGATCCCTAGTTTTATATCCGTTCTTAATGTCGTGACTCAGGAAATGCAGGTTGAAGCTGCATTTTTAGCAGAGGAGATCATTATCTATAATCCTTTGATACATCAATTAATATTATCTCAGATTAAGGAACTAGAGGAACAACAAGGGAATTCAATTATTGTGGAATATATCAGTCATAATATATTGAAAGAGAAAACGGAATATAGCCAAGCGATGATTCGTACTGGAGAGAATTCTCCTTATGCCAATATCATCCTTTGTGCTGGTGTGACTTTCTGAGGTGGTTATGCGACCTGCACTGGAACTAAAAGGAATTAGTAAATCTTTTCCTGGTGTTAAAGCATTATCTGGCGCGGCACTACGTGTTTATCCGGGTAAAGTCATGGCATTGGTAGGGGAGAATGGTGCAGGTAAATCCACGATGATGAAAGTGTTGACCGGAATATATACCAAAGATACAGGCACAATTCATTATTTGGGAAAAGAAGTAATTTTTTCTGGTCCTAAATCCTCTCAGGATGCGGGTATTGGGATTATCCATCAAGAATTAAATCTTATTCCTCAACTGACTATTGCAGAAAATATTTTCCTGGGGCGTGAATTCGTTAATAAATTTGGTGCCATTGATTGGAAAAAAATGTACCAGGAAGCCGATCGCCTTTTGAAAAAGTTGAATTTAAGTTACAGCAGTCACTGGCGGGTAGATGAACTTTCTATCGGTGATCAGCAAATGATTGAGATTGCTAAGGTGCTGAGTTTTGAATCCAAAGTTATCATTATGGATGAACCAACTGATGCACTGACTGATACAGAAACTGAATCATTGTTTAACGTAATACGTGAACTGACATTGCAGGGATGCGGTATTGTTTATATCTCTCATCGTCTGAAAGAAATTTTTGAAATTTGCGATGATGTTACGGTATTCCGTGATGGACAATTTATTGGTGAAAAGCCGGTAAAGCAGTTAAAAGAAGAGACTCTGATTGAAATGATGGTTGGCCGAAAACTGGAAGAGCAATATCCTCGCCTAAATTTGCCTCGTGGTAAGAAGCGGCTTGAAGTTAAGCAACTTTCTGGTCCCGGTGTGACAAATGTTAGCTTTTCCCTTTATAGCGGAGAAATTTTGGGTATATCGGGGTTGATGGGGGCTGGCCGCACTGAATTAGTGAAAATTATTTATGGTGCGTTGCCAAAAACTCAAGGACAAATCACTCTGGATGGGACGCCTGTTGTAACCCGTCGTTCTCAGGATGGGTTAGCTTGTGGGATTGTTTATATTTCAGAAGATCGGAAGTGTGATGGATTAGTTTTGGATATGTCGGTTAAAGAGAATATGTCTCTTACCGCTTTACGTTATTTTAGTAATAAATCAGGTAGCCTGAACCATAAAAAAGAGCAGCAGGCAGTCAATGATTTTATCAAGTTATTTAATATCAAAACACCTTCAATGGAACAGACGATTAGCCTGCTTTCTGGAGGTAATCAGCAAAAAGTGGCCATTGCTCGTGGATTAATGACCAGACCAAAAATTCTTATCTTGGATGAGCCGACTCGGGGAGTAGATGTCGGTGCAAAAAAAGAAATTTATCAACTCATTAATCAGTTCAAAAAAGAGGGTTTGAGTATCATCCTTGTTTCTTCTGAAATGCCGGAAGTGATAGGAATGAGTGATCGTATTTTGGTCATGTATGAAGGTTATATCAGCGGAGAATTTTTTGCTGAACAGGCAACTCAAGAAATTTTGATGGCGGCGGCTGTTGGCAAGCAATATGGAGCGATTCGGGAGTAATTCAGTATGAATTCGAACATATCACCGACATCTAAGTGTTGGTTTACTAAAGAGTGGTTACTGAAACAAAAGTCATTGATTGCGTTGTTAGTATTGATAGCCGTAGTTTCTTCTCTTAGCCCAAATTTTTTCACGTTAAATAACTTGTTTAATATTCTGCAACAGACATCAGTCAATGCCATTATGGCAGTTGGGATGACATTGGTTATTTTAACATCGGGTATTGATCTGTCTGTTGGTTCATTGCTTGCATTAACAGGCGCAGTAGCAGCTTCATTGGTTGGTATGGAGGTTAATGCGCTGGTGGCTGTAGTGGGGGCTTTGGCTTTAGGTGCTGCGATCGGTGCTTGTACAGGAATAATCATTGCTAAAGGTAAAGTACAGGCTTTTATTGCCACTTTGGTCATGATGTTATTACTTCGTGGAATAACCCGCGTCTATACTGATGGTAGCCCAATAAATACAGGATTCAGTAATAATGCGGATCTGTTTGGCTGGCTTGGTATTGGTCGCCCATTGGGAATTCCTACTCCAATATGGCTGATGTTGATCGTTTTTGTTATTGCATGGTATCTCCTGCACCACACCCGCTTAGGTCGTTATATTTATGCATTGGGTGGTAATGAATCGGCTACCCGTTTGTCTGGTATCAGTGTCGATAAAATCAAGATTATCGTTTACGCCTTATGCGGTTTACTGACGGCATTAGCAAGTATTATTGAAGTGGCCCGTCTTTCTTCTGCTCAACCAATGGCGGGGAGTGGTTATGAATTGGATGCTATTGCTGCTGTCGTTTTGGGCGGAACTCGTCTGGCTGGTGGTAAGGGATTAATTACGGGGACTTTGATTGGTGCGCTAATCCTAGGTTTTTTAAATAATGGCTTAAATTTATTAGGTATTTCTTCTAACTACCAGATGATTGTTAAAGCAAGTGTAATATTGCTGGCAGTTCTGGTTGATAACAAAAGTGGTAAATAACCTCATCCTATAGGAAATAATATAATGAGAATGAAGAAATTAGTCACAATTTTATCTGCTGTTGTACTAGGCGCGACTATAAGTGTAAATGCGTTAGCGAAAGATACTATCGCGCTAGTCATTTCTACACTAAATAATCCATTTTTTGTCTCCATGAAAGAGAGTGCTCAAAAAGAGGCGGATAAGTTGGGCTATAACCTAATTGTATTGGATTCTCAGGATAATCCAGCGAAAGAATTAGCTAATGTTCAGGATTTGACGGTACGTGGTACTAAACTCATGCTAATTAACCCGACTGACTCCGATGCTGTTGGTAATGCCATTATTATGGCTAACAATGCCAAAATTCCGGTCATTACTTTAGATCGGATAGCGAATAAAGGTGCTGTTGTCAGTCATATTGCTTCTGATAACCGCTTGGGTGGTAAAATAGCGGGTGATTTTATCGCCGAAAAATTGGGGAATGAAGCCAAAATTATTCAGCTAGAAGGTATTGCCGGCACTTCTGCTGCCCGTGAACGTGGTGAAGGATTTAATAAGGTAGCACAGGAACATAAATTCAATGTGCTGGCTAGTCAGCCTGCTGATTTCGATCGTACCAAGGGACTGAACGTTATGCAGAACTTACTGACGGCTCATCCGGTTGTACAAGCTGTATTTGCTCAGAATGATGAGATGGCGTTAGGTGCTTTGCGTGCTTTACAGACAGCAGGTAAAAGCGATGTATTAGTTGTTGGTTTTGATGGTACTGGAGATGGTATCAAAGCTGTTCAACGTGGAAAATTAGGAGCGACAATCGCTCAGCGTCCTGATCAAATAGGTATCGTTGGTGTTCAGACAGCGGACAAGGTGCTGAAAGGCGAAAAAGTTGATGCTGTTATTCCTGTAGAACTGGAGTTGGTTATTAAGAAATAAATCGGTATTTGTGCCGTTACTCATTGATGGTGGTGGCGGCATAATTGAAAAGGAATAAATGTAATGAGTACAGCAAAACTTACGGTGCTTGGCAGCATTAATGCTGACCATATTTTGAATCTTAAGTCATTCCCTCGTCCGGGGGAAACGGTGATTGGAGAACAATATCAGGTTGCTTTTGGTGGTAAAGGTGCTAATCAGGCGGTAGCAGCAGGTCGCAGCGGTGCTGACATTACATTTATTGCTTGTGTTGGTGAGGACGATATTGGTTTTCGTATCTGTCAGCAGTTAGCAAAGGATAATATTAAAATTTCTGGCATTGAGGTGATTAAAGGAGAAACAACGGGTGTAGCGTTGATTTTCGTTAATCAGCAAGGTGAAAACGTTATTGGTATCAATGCAGGCGCTAATGCAGCGTTGACACCGGAATATTTCTATCGCTACCAAAATATTATTGAGGAAGCAGATGCATTATTAATGCAACTTGAGTCCCCATTGGAAACAGTGCAGCTTGCTGCAACAATAGCTAAACAAAATAATACAAAAGTAATACTCAATCCGGCGCCGGCCCGAAAATTATCTGATCAATTGCTCTCGCTGGTGGATATCATTACACCGAATGAAACTGAAGCGGAGTATCTCACTGGAATTAAAGTAGAAAATGATTCAGATGCAGAAAATGCAGCTCAAATACTGCATGATAAAGGTATTGAAACGGTAATTATCACATTGGGTAGCCGTGGTGTATGGTTGAGTGAAAACGGTCAGAAAGGAAAAATCGTTCCGGGATTTAAAGTTAACGTTGTAGATACTGTTGCGGCAGGAGATACTTTCAACGGTGCGTTGGTGACAGCATTATTGGAAAGAAAACCCATGTTATCTGCCATACGATTTGCTCATTCTGCTGCTGCGATAGCGGTAACCCGTCAGGGAGCTCAGCCTTCCGTCCCGTGGCGAAATGAAATTGATGCATTTTTAACTGAACAGGACTGACTGTGGCTACAATGAAAGATGTTGCTCGTTTTGCAGGTGTTTCTACATCAACTGTATCTCATGTTATTAATAATAATCGTTATGTCAGTGATGGTGTAAAAAAGAAAGTTAATGATGCGATTGAGCAATTGAATTATACACCATCAGCGCTTGCACGAAGTCTTAAAATCAAGCAAACCAAGACCATTGGTATGTTGGTAACGACCAGTAATAATCCCTTTTATGCTGAAATTGTAAGAGGGGTTGAACGAAGCTGTTATGAGCGTGGTTACAGCCTTATCTTGTGTAATACAGAAGGTGATGCCAAACGAATGGATTACAGCATGGAAACTTTGTTGCAAAAGCGAGTAGATGGAGTGCTGGTTATGTGTACTGAAAATCAACACAGCTCCTGTGATGTTTTGCGCCGTTATCCTCCTTTACCGATGGTTATGATGGATTGGTCTCCATTTGATATTGTCAGTGATGTTATTCAGGACAACTCCTTGTTGGGTGGTGAGATAGCGACTAATCACCTTATTAGCTGTGGTTTTAAAAAAATAGCCTGTATTGCAGGTCCACAAGATAAAACACCTGCTAATCATCGATTGAAGGGGTATAGAAAGGCAATGGCAAATGCTGGCCTTATTATTCCTGACGGATATGAAATTTACAGTGATTTTGAATTTGCTGGTGGTTTTAAATCAATGCAGAAATTACTACAACATCCAGAACCGCCAGAAGCTGTTTTTGCCGGAAATGATGCAATGGCCGTTGGCGCTTATCAGGCTCTGTACCAGGCGGGGCTTTCTGTGCCGGGTGATATTTCCATCATAGGCTATGATAATATCGACCTTGCCCCTTATATGATCCCACCGTTGACAACCATTCATCAGCCAAAAGATGAGTTAGGAAAATTAGCTGTTGATACTTTGCTTTATCGGATGGATAACCCAGAAAGTGATCCTAAATTATTAGTATTAACTCCGACACTGATTGAGCGTAGTTCAGTTTCTCATTCTTAGGTATTCTTTTTTTTGATCATGTTATTTCCATCTTCCTTATGTAATAACAGGAAGGTGGAAGAAGAGAGTAAAGTGATTATTCCTACGGTAATAAAAGTATTGTGGAAGTTATCAACGGTTGTTCCATAAGGTATCGATTCATAGAAACGAAGAATAGCTGCACTTACTGCAACACCGAAGCTAATAGATAACTGCTGAGTTACAGCTAATAAACTATTTCCTGAACTGGCATTATTATCGGTCAGATCAGCGAGAGTAATGGTATTCATCGAAGTAAATTGAATGGATACAGCCATACCCAGTAAAAATAGTGGAATAGACAAAAGGATAGCGGGCATTTCTGGTGATTGCAGTGAAAATTGAGAAATCATTAATCCAATAATGATTGTTATGCTAACCAGCGTCTTACGATATCCAAAGCGAGTTAATACATTAGTAACGAAAGATTTGGCTATAACAGAACCAATAGCTGTTGGTGCCATCATCATTCCGGCAATGACCGCTGAATAGCCAAATCCAACTTGTAGCATCAAAGGCATCAGAAAAGGAATGCAACCCGTTCCCAAGCGTGTAACAATATTACCTATAACACCGATAGAGAATGTGCGAATACGGAATAATTTCAGACTGATAAGGGGTTGGATTTGTTTTCTAGCATGCATCAGATAACCAAATAATATCATAAAACCACCAACCATAATTGTCAGAGGTATATAGCCTGGTAACGAACTCTCTCCTAGTAAATCCAAACTGACAGAAACCATTATCAAACTCAGTCCAAAAAGTATGAAACCGAAAAAGTCGAATGAACGTTTTGGCATTGTAAAATTAGGCATATGCTTTTTAGCATAAATAATCCCCAATAAACCAATTGGAATATTGATAATAAATATCCAGTGCCAGGTAGCATAAGTGACTAATAACCCACCGAGCATAGGACCAAGAATTGGCCCTACTAACCCTGGCATGGTGACAAAATTCATAACAGATAGAAGTTCACTGCGTGGGTACGCACGTAATAAAGCAAGGCGAGCAACTGGCATCATCATTGCACCACCAATTCCTTGAATTACACGAGAAACAACTAGAAAAGCTAAATTACCTGACAAAGCACAGGCAAGGGAACCTAAAGAAAATAAGGATACAGCAAACATAAATATCCGGCGGGTACCGAAACGATCTGCTAACCAGCCACTGACTGGAATTAGCAAAGCGACAGTCAGAGTATAGCTGACAACAGCAGATTGCATCGCCAGAGGTGAATGTTTGAGGCTTTCAGCAATAGCGGGCAATGCTGTGTTGAGAATTGTTGCATCTAACGCTTGCATAAAGAAAGCTATTGCAGCAATCCAGGGTAGCCCCGCCATATTACGAGCGGTTTTTACCATTAATAATCCTACTTATTTTATCTAGCTAATGTTTGATTAGATATTAATCTAAAACACTACTATATAATATCATTCGCGCTCTGTTAATAACTTTTGGCAAGCGAGAAGTGCGCTGTGACTGTCACCTTGGATGATTGAATTAACAATTGTTTTATGAGTTTCCAGTTGTACAACTTTATCGGAAATAACAGCTTTGAAGTAGTTCTGGTAAACTAAATGAAATAAGTTGGCAAAAGAACGTAAGAATGGATTTCCACAAGATTTATAAATGGTGTAGTGAAACTGGTAATCAATCTTTATCCATTTTTCTCGGTTAAAATTTTCTTTTAGTAGATACATTTCATCTACTATCTGTAAGAACTGCTTCTTTTGTTTTTGTGTGGCAAGAAAGCAAGCTTGTGGTTCTATTGCTAATCTTACCACATGGAAATGTTCAACCACTTGGCTAAGATTGTCACGATTCATCCACCACTTTAATAAATCCTGATCAAGGAAATTCCAATGAATTGTTGGCATGATTCGAGTACCAATACGTGGGCGAGGTAATAGCATACCTTTGGCTGCAAGTATTTTTATTGCTTCACGAACAGAAGTTCTGCTGATGTCAAATTGTTCAGCGAGTTCTATTTCACCAGGGAGGATAGTTTCAGCTTGATATTCACCAGACAAAATCTGTTGTCCGATTTTTTCAGCTATGAAAGATAAGAAAGGTTTTTCTGGGAAGCTTTTCTTTGTTCTTTAAATTGCATAGTAGATTTGAACCCTTTCCCGCATTTGTCTACTTATATTACTTTAGTTTGGGAATAATTGTTGTCGATGTCATCAGTTTTTGTATAGAAAAAACACATAAATACAAGTTTTGTTGAAAAAGTATGCGAACGATGGTTTTTTTTAAA
>NZ_JAHZMK010000060.1:0-31470 GCF_020387775.1 Photorhabdus antumapuensis | reverse complement strand
GGGAACTGCCAGGCTTTAATTTAGCATTGTGTAGCGACAGAAAAGCAACATAAGGCACTAGTGGTAGCGAGTAGGACAACTCCGTCGGGAACGGATTTGAATGTCGCGAGCAGCGATAGTCCGAAGGACGAATGGCAGAAAGGTCATTTGTAAACTGCCCTGATTGGCATTGAAATTTTATGTTGTGGTAACAACATAAAGAACAAGAAATTCGGTGGTGCGGTAGTTCAGTTGGTTAGAATACCGGCCTGTCACGCCGGGGGTCGCGGGTTCGAGCCCCGTCCGCACCGCCACCTTAATTTAGGGGCGTAGTTCAATTGGTAGAGCACCGGTCTCCAAAACCGGGTGTTGGGAGTTCGAGTCTCTCCGCCCCTGCCAATTATAAGCTGAGTAGCAACGAAGGTAGTTTATAATATTGGTGATCCATATATGCTACTTGGGTCAGATTATTGATAAGGCGCTGGCTTTTTGGTCAGCGCCTTTTTCTTAATGGGATTTTGTAAGAAAAACGGATTCGCCGTTACACTAAAAATCCCTTATGTGAACCTTTTCTCTATAAATGATCTTACTTGGAAAATTTGTTCCCAAATATTGTCTGGTTTGTAAAGCCAATATTGCCATCGATTTGAATTCATCATTGATGTTGTTATATGTTTTTCAGTTAGATAATTTTTTCTCAATATTATTCGATCTTATAGCAATAAAACCTTTCTTTCTAATTATCTATTATCAAAGGGAATTCTTATAGATAACTTTTTAGACTTTTTGGCAATTTTCATACTAGTTAACCTTATATCTTGATTATCACTTTTGCAGAGCGATAATCCCCTGACTGATCATCAGGGATGCTGTTGTGAGTTTGTTATCATTAACCTGAACTTTAGAGTTGTCATTCAATAAAGTTCGTAGTTCAGAGTAAACTACAACAGCATAGCCTCTTTATCGCTTTTAAGATTGAACGGTATCTTGTGCCTTGAGCATCTATTTTATAAGTCTAATCATGGCGATATCTCCTATGTCTCTGACAAAGAGGATAAACTTATATGACCAATTGAAAAATATTTCTCAGATAGAACATTCAAGACTTCGAAGCATAGTCAGCTTTTTGTTGGAAGTTGTATCGGATTTAATTGCGTATACATTCCAACCGAAAAAGCCGAGCTTAAATTTACGTGATTCTGAAATTGCTATCCTTAAGCAAAGCTGAGATTAGTTAAAATCCTTCTGAACTAAGTGTCTAGAGGATATGTACGAATGGATCTTAGTTAATATTTTGATTGTGAAAGTTTTCTTCTTAGAAAAAGCTCGGTTTGAAGGAAAGGATACCTGAAACGATAAGGTAGGAACACTACGTCTGATTCAGGTCACAGTTTCAAACTATACGTAAGGATTACTTGGGTAAGTAGGGCGCTATATGTGGGAAGATGGCAAAAGTAATCCCACTTTATGCTCGATCTAAGATTTCTTTCTCCCTTACTATTTTCACTCTTGTTTTCGTATAGTATTGCTATCCATAAATTTTGCAGAACATATACTTGCTAATTAAATGATTTATATGGATGCTTCTTAATCTCTTGTAGAAGTATTGATGATAGGTATTTTTAATAGCTGCTGAATCAATGCTTGTTGATCGTTGTTCTGTAGCCATATAGCGTATAATGGGCGTTCAATTAGTTCAGTATTTGGGTAAGAGACAAGTTTTGAATATTCGTTTTGCCAGTGTATTGGTAGGAATGCGGCTCCTCTGACACTGTTGAGCAGCTGGCGAGCTATATGTGCAGAAGTGGTTGTAATGATGGGCAATTGTTCACTTTTTAAAATCCGTTGTTCTTGGTGATGGAAATCAGCTCCCCATTCTAATTTGATGTAGTTTTCAACTTGGTATTGCAGATTTTCTTCCGTCGTTAATAATTTCAGGCAAATATTCCCTAATAACAAGCTTTGGAATTCATCCATTTTAGGTGGTTCAGTCGTTATTAGTAGATCTAACTCACGCGAATGAAGTTGTTTAACAAGGGATTGCCGCGTAGAAACCCGGGATTCTAATCTTAGTTCCTGATGTCTTTTATAGAAATCTTGTAGCCAAGGGGTTAAATATGCTTCCCATAATGATGCGGTAGCGCCAATTGTCAATTCAGTATGTTGAGATGCATGTGTTATCTCTTTTTTAGCCAATTGCCAGGTATTCATCAGTGATTCTGCATACGGCACAAGGCGTTCGCCAGCGGCTGTAAGACGGATGTTATTGCGATGACGCGTGAAAAGATTAGCACCTAATTGGTTTTCTAATTGGCGTATGCGAAAGCTGACTGCTGACTGTGTCAGGTATAGTGATTCGGCTGCCCGACCAAAGTGACGAGTTTTACTGACCTCCAGAAAGGTTTTCAGTAATTCGGTGTCCACATGTTTCTCCAATAATTTTTATCGTTAAGATTTAAATGTTTTGTTTTACAGAATGCCAGGCCTATCTAATACTCCGCGCCATAATTAGCATGATAGTAACAGTAATAGAATTAGGAGTGTGTCAGATGGCCGAAAGCTTCATCACGACTAATCGTTTTTTTGATAACAAACATTATCCTCGCGGGTTTTCCCGCCATGGCGATTTCACCATTAAAGAGGCGCAATTGCTAGAGCGTCATGGTTATGCGTTCAATGAGTTAGATCTCGGTAAACGTGAGCCTCAAACAGAAATAGAAAAACTGTTTGTTGCTGTTTGCCGGGGTGAACGTAAGCCTGTGACGATGGAAGAAAAAGTATGGACCAAATATTTGGCAAGGATTAGTCGTCCAAAACGTTTCCATACCCTGTCAGGTGGTAAGCCTCAGGTTGATTCTTCTGATGACTATACCGACACTGATGATTAATATCATCACAAGTTATTAGTACAGGGGCTTTGCCCCTTTTTTCATTTTTAACCTGATTGTTTTTGTAACTGTATTAATAGTCTGTCCATACTACGGTAGCTTAAGGCTTCCATAATATGTAGTTTTTCTATCTCTTTTTTTCCTTCTAAGTCGGCGAGTGTCCGGGATGTCCTCAGAATTCGATGCCATGCCCGGATGGAAAGTCCTAACTTTGTTAGTGTTTCTTCCAGAAACACGGCATCGTTAGGTTTGAGCTTACAAAATGTTTCTGTCTCTTTACTATTCAGATGAGCATTAATTTTTCCACAGCGTTTCAATTGTATTTTTCGTGCTGTCAGTACTCTTAATTTCACATCTTTGCTGCTTTCGCTTGATCTAATTGGGCTACTCAATGTTCCAATGGGTAACAGAGGAACTTCAATTGAGAGATCAAAACGATCTAAAAAAGGCCCGGAAAGTTTTGCCAGGTATCGAAGTATTTGCTGAGGATTACTTCGATTGTGAATTCCTTGATGATGGCCTGTAGGGCTGGGATTCATTGCTGCTATTAATTGAACCTGAGCAGGAAAACAAACTTTTGCTCTGGCTCTGGATATGATTATTTCCCCTGACTCCAGTGGTTCTCTGAGGGCATCAAGGACTCTGCGTTCAAATTCAGGAAGTTCATCCAGAAACAGCACACCGTTGTGAGCAAGTGATATTTCACCGGGTTTAGGAAGTCCACCACCACCAACTAGCGCTGCCATTGAAGAACTGTGATGAGGTGCTCTGAATGGGCGTGTATGCCATTGTTCTGGTGGAAGGTAGGTATCTACCAGGCTATTGATAGCGGCAACCTCAAGGGCTTCTTTGTTTGTTAATGGCGGTAATAAACTGCATAGGCGGCTTGCTAGCATCGTTTTTCCTGTCCCTGGAGGGCCCAGTAGTAAAAGATTATGTCCGCCTGCTGCTGCGATTTCCAGTGTGCGTTTTGCTTGTTCCTGACCAATAATATCCTGAAGATCCGGTTGTGATTGTTCTGTTGAAAACTCATGCCGGATTGTTGTTGTCAGCAGTTGTTTTTCTCCTTGAAGAAAGTGGCAGATATGCAAGAGGTGTTCTGCCATTAACGTTGCATCCTGAGATAAGATTGCTAACTCTGTTCCGTTTTCTGTCGATAGAATAAGTTGCCTGCCTGCGTCTCCCGCGCTTAGCGCAGCTGGAATTGCACCATTAACTCTCCGTAAGCTCCCGGATAGCGCGAGTTCACCAAGAAATTCATAACGGTTCAGTTTATCGGTAGGTATTTGTTCTGAAGCTGCCAGAATAGCGATAGCAATCGGCAAATCATAACGGCCACCTTCTTTGGGAAGGTCTGCTGGTGCAAGATTGACGGTGATTCTTTTAGGCGGATAGGTAAACCCGCTGTTGATCAACGCGCTTCTGACACGATCTCTTGCTTCTTTTACGGCTGTTTCAGGCAAACCAACCAGAGTCAATCCAGGTAAGCCATTACTAATATGCGCTTCAACAGTAACAATGGGGGCATGAATACCTATAGTCGCTCTGGTATAAATAACAGCGAGGGCCATCCTATTCTCCTTAGTAAGAAAACGCATATGATGGGCTGAAATGAGATAATAAATAGTGTCTTATTATTTTTTTGCGAGACGGCTCTAAGAAATATTCTACTAGGTGGTTAAAAGAATTGTTTTCTTAAATTTTCGTTAGATGATTTTTATTTAAATTAATTGATGTTTATTTGTTTTATATCCGTAATTTTAATCATATAATTTATTTTTCGTATTGTTGTTATGATGAATTTTTATTATTTTTTTGGTGTTTTGATATTGGTTTTTTATTTATTTTGAATTCAAGTTTATATATGTTTTCACAGTAGATTAAATTAGTGTTTTATATGTTTTTGCTTTATTTCTTAACTGGGGATTTTGTCACCCAGGTGATTAATAATAAGATCTTTACTTGGTTTTAGTTGAATGATTTGTTTTATTTGTTATTTATTAATGTGATATATTGTTTTTATATAATAATCTGGATTTTATCACCTAAATTTAATTCATTTATGGGAAAATAATCTAATTGAAAAATATCTTTTTGAAAATAAACAACATTTTTTCATGTCGAGGAATAAAACAAAATAAAAGTTGTCAAGCTGTGAAGAACGTGATAACTCTTAAATATAGATTAAACAAACGAGTTAAAACGACCAAGATTATGAATATATTTGTCCAAGTGATTAGCCTAATTATAGTCAGCGTGGTGGTGATTATTATCCCACCGTGCGGGGCTGCACTTGGACGAAGAAAGGCTTAGAAGAACAGCCAGATCTCTCGAAGACCCCCGCACCGAAAGGCGCGGGGGTTTTTTTTCGGCAAGCAAAATCAGATAGAGACGGAAACATACAACAGAACAAAATCTGGTCTCACAGGGTAAACACAGGGGATATGAAAATGAACGGGGCGCAGTGGGTTGTAAAAGCATTACGAACGCAGGGTGTTGATAAGGTTTTCGGCTACCCTGGTGGTGCGATCATGCCGGTTTATGATGCTTTGTACGATGGTGGTGTGGAGCACTTACTTTGTCGGCATGAACAGGGTGCAGTTATGGCTGCAATCGGTTATGCGAGAGCCAGTGGTAAGCCGGGAGTTTGTATCGTTACATCGGGACCGGGAGCAACAAACTTAATCACTGGATTAGCCGATGCGTTGTTAGATTCTGTTCCTGTTGTTGCTATCACTGGTCAGGTTGGTTCTGAATTGATTGGAACTGATGCCTTTCAGGAAGTCGATGTTTTAGGTCTCTCCCTTGCTTGTACTAAACACAGTTTCTTAGTGGACTCACTGGAAAATTTACCCCAAATTATGGCGGAAGCCTTTTCTATTGCCACTAGTGGTCGACCTGGCCCAGTTTTGATTGATATTCCTAAAGATATTCAGCTGAAAGAGGGGAATTTGGTACCACATTTGGTACCCGTTGAGCAAAAGGAGCCCTGCTCGGAAAGTGAATTAGAACAAGCCCGGAAGATGATTGCGGCTGCGGCAAAGCCAGTGTTGTATGTCGGTGGTGGAGTAGGGATGTCTCAAGCAGTTTCTGTTCTGCGAGATTTTGTTGTGGAAACAGGTATACCGGCTGTTTCTACGTTGAAAGGTTTGGGAGCTGCCGATTCAGAACATCCGTGCTATCTGGGAATGCTTGGGATGCATGGTTCGAAAGCGGCCAATCTTGCTGTCCAGTCATGTGATTTACTGATTGCTGTAGGTGCTCGTTTTGATGATCGTGTGACTGGCAAACTCAATACTTTTGCGCCGAATGCAAAAATCATTCATCTGGATATCGATCCAGCAGAATTGGGTAAATTATGTCAGGCTCATGTGTCGTTACTGGGGGATGTGAAGGCATTATTGCCTCGTTTGCAGCAACCGTTGTCAATTATGCCTTGGCAACAGGAAGTTAAGTATCTGAAAGCTGAATATCCTTGGTGTTATGACCATCAAGGAGAGCGTATCTATGCGCCTTGGTTATTGAAGCAAGTTTCAGATCGTAAAACATTTAATACGGTTATTACTACCGATGTTGGGCAGCATCAAATGTGGACAGCTCAGCATATGACTTTTGATGGACCTGAAAATTTCATTACATCGAGTGGATTGGGCTCAATGGGATTTGGTATCCCTGCTGCGATTGGTGCTCAGATTGCTCGACCGGAAGATATGGTGATCTGTGTATCTGGAGATGGTTCTTTTATGATGAATGTTCAAGAATTGGGGACAATTAAACGCAAGCAATTACCAGTAAAAATTTTGTTGTTGGATAACCAGCGATTGGGAATGGTGCGGCAATGGCAGGAACTGTTCTTTGATAAGCGATATAGCGAAACGACGTTAACAGATAACCCTGATTTTGTCACATTAGCAAAAGCTTTTGATATTCCGGGGCAACATATCACTGAGAAATCACAGATTGATGAAGCGCTAAATGCATTATTCACTAGTAAGGGCCCTTATTTATTACAGGTATCCATTGAAGAATTAGAGAACGTTTGGCCGTTAGTCCCTCCCGGTGCAAGCAATGAAACTATGTTGGAGAAATCATTATGATGCAGCATCAACTTGCAATCCATGCTCGTTTCCGTCCTGAAATATTAGAGCGTATCTTACGGGTAACGCGTCATCGTGGATTTCAGATATGTTCAATGAATATGGATCAAACAATGGATGGCGATAATGTTAATATCGAATTAATTGTTGCCAGCCAAAAACCGGTTAATTTGTTGTCTTCACAATTGACTAAATTAGTGGATGTCGCTGGCGTCAAGATCCTGCAAAAAAAATCACAACTCATACGTGCATAACGTAGAAATAAAGGAATAAGAGAATGACGAAGCAATCCGATTACATTTGGTTCAATGGTGAAATGGTTCCTTGGGCAGATGCTAAAGTTCACGTAATGTCCCATGCTTTACATTACGGTACATCTGTTTTTGAGGGAATTCGCTGTTATGATTCTCATAAAGGGCCAGTGGTTTTCCGCCATCGTGAGCATATGCAGCGTTTACATGACTCTGCAAAGATTTATCGTATGCCGTTGAGCCAGAGTGTTGATGAATTAATGGAAGCATGTCGGGCAACCCTTCGTAAAAATAATTTAGTCAGTGCTTATATACGTCCACTGGTCTTTATCGGTGATGTTGGCATGGGGGTTAATCCACCTGCTGGCTATAAAACGGATGTTATTATTGCCGCTTTTCCTTGGGGGGCTTATCTGGGAGAAGAAGCCCTGGATCAGGGAATTGATGCGATGGTTTCTTCATGGAATCGTGTGGCACCAAATACAATACCAACTGCGGCCAAAGCAGGTGGTAACTACCTGTCTTCACTTTTGGTGGGTAGTGAAGCCCGTCGTCGTGGATATCAAGAAGGTATTGCACTGGATGTTTATGGTTATATCTCTGAAGGAGCGGGTGAAAATCTGTTTGAAGTAAAAGATGGCATATTGTTCACTCCACCATTTACTTCATCTGCATTACCAGGAATTACCCGTGATGCCATTATTAAATTAGCGAAAGATTTGGGGCTGGAAGTACGTGAGCAGGTATTGTCGCGCGAATCTCTGTACCTAGCTGATGAAGTTTTTATGTCTGGTACAGCGGCTGAAATCACACCCGTTCGCAGTGTTGACGATATTCAGGTTGGTATCGGTAGATGTGGACCTGTTACTAAGAAAATTCAACAAGCCTTCTTTGGCTTGTTTGATGGCACTACAGATGATAAATGGGGCTGGTTAGATCCAGTCAATCCTTAATAGAACTATAAATAATTTAACGGGCGGTTCGTTCCCCGCCTGTTTTGATAACATGGGAGTGAAGATAATGCCTAAGTACCGTTCTGCCACTACGACTCATGGCCGCAATATGGCAGGAGCTCGCGCTTTATGGCGTGCGACAGGGATGACCGATGCAGATTTCGGTAAACCGATTATTGCGGTAGTTAACTCATTTACTCAGTTTGTTCCAGGGCATGTTCATTTGCGGGACTTAGGTAAACTGGTTGCGGAACAGATTGAAGCATCAGGCGGTGTTGCAAAAGAGTTCAATACCATAGCGGTGGATGACGGTATCGCAATGGGGCATGGTGGTATGCTCTATTCTCTGCCGTCACGTGAATTAATTGCTGATTCTGTTGAATATATGGTGAATGCACATTGTGCGGACGCTATGGTGTGTATTTCCAATTGTGACAAAATTACCCCAGGTATGCTGATGGCAGCATTGCGTCTGAACATTCCGGTGATTTTTGTTTCCGGTGGTCCTATGGAGGCAGGTAAAACTAAATTGTCAGATCAGATCATCAAATTGGATCTGATCGATGCCATGATCCAAGGTGCTAACCCGAATGTCAGTGATGAGGATAGCAATCAAATTGAGCGTTCAGCTTGTCCAACCTGCGGTTCCTGCTCAGGCATGTTTACTGCTAACTCAATGAATTGCCTTACAGAAGCACTGGGTTTGTCTCAACCGGGGAATGGCTCATTACTGGCTACTCATGCAGATCGCAAGGTGCTGTTTCTGAATGCAGGCAAGCGCATTGTTGAGTTGACTAAGCGTTATTATGAACAAAATGATGACAGTGCTCTGCCGCGTAGTATTGCAACGAAAGCCGCATTTGAAAATGCGATGATGTTGGATATTGCCATGGGTGGCTCAACGAATACTGTGCTTCATTTACTGGCTGCGGCGCAGGAAGGGGAAGTTGATTTCACTATGGCGGATATTGACCGTCTGTCTCGTCAGATCCCTCATCTATGTAAAGTTGCACCAAGTACACAAAAATACCATATGGAAGATGTTCATCGTGCTGGTGGTGTGATCGGTATTTTAGGTGAGCTGGATAGAGCGGGTTTGTTGAATCGTCAGGTTAAAAATGTTTTGGGTCTGGATTTGTTACAAACGCTTAATCAGTATGATGTGATGCAGACGGTAGATGAGCCAGTGAAGGAGATGTATTTGGCAGGCCCCGCGGGTATCCGTACTACTCAGGCATTTTCACAAGATTGTCGCTGGCCTTCGTTGGATACTGACCGTGTTGAAGGGTGTATTCGCGACATTGAACATGCCTATAGTCGGGATGGTGGTCTTGCTGTTCTATTTGGTAATTTGGCTATAGCTGGTTGTATTGTAAAAACCGCAGGAGTTGATGAGGGCAGTCTGACGTTTCGTGGGCCAGCCAAAGTTTACGACAGTCAGGAGGATGCGGTTGATGCGATCCTGAGTGGAAAAGTCGTTGCTGGTGATGTGGTGGTAATTCGTTATGAAGGGCCAAAGGGTGGGCCTGGCATGCAGGAAATGTTGTATCCGACGACTTATCTAAAATCAATGGGGCTAGGTAAAAGCTGTGCATTGATTACCGATGGTCGTTTCTCTGGTGGTACCTCGGGTTTATCGATTGGCCACGTTTCTCCCGAAGCGGCTAATGGTGGGCTAATCGGTTTGGTTCAAGATGGCGATATTATTGATATTGATATTCCACTGCGGAAAATTCAACTTGATATGGATGAAAGGATCCTTGCTACCCGTAAAGAAGTGGAATTTGCCCGTGGTGATAAAGCGTGGACACCAAAAGCTCGTGAACGTCAGGTATCGTTTGCTCTAAGAGCTTATGCCTCATTGGCGACCAGTGCGGATAAAGGGGCTGTCCGTGATAAATCTAAGTTAGGGGGATAATCATATGGCTGCATTTCTTCCCTTAACTTCCGCGCCAAATGGTGCAGAGTATTTGAAAGCAGCATTAAGCGCGCCTGTTTATGAAGTTGCTCAGGTGACTCCCTTGCAGGAAATGGAGAAAATTTCTGCCCGCTTGGGAAATACTATTTTGGTAAAACGGGAAGATCGGCAACCTGTTCACAGTTTCAAGCTCCGTGGTGCGTATGCCATGATTGCGAGTTTGACTGAGGAACAAAAAAACCGGGGAGTGATTACCGCGTCAGCCGGTAACCATGCTCAGGGGGTTGCACTTTCTGCCAATCGCTTGGGAATTAACTCTCTGATTATTATGCCGGTCACTACAGCGGATATTAAAGTCGATGCAGTCCGTGGTTTTGGTGGTAATGCTCTGTTATATGGTGCTAATTTTGATGAGGCTAAAGCCAAAGCAATAGAAATGGCACAACAGGAGGGCTATACCTTTGTTCCTCCGTTTGATCATCCTGCTGTAATCGCAGGTCAGGCAACATTGGCAATGGAGCTTTTGCAACAGGATGTGCGTCTGGATCGAGTCTTTGTACCTGTTGGTGGTGGTGGCTTGATTGCTGGAGTGGCAGTGTTGATTAAGCAACTGATGCCAGAAATCAAAATTATTGGGGTGGAAGCGGAAGATTCAGCTTGCTTGAAGGCAGCAATGGAAGCTGGACATCCGGTAGATTTACCACGAGTTGGTTTGTTTGCTGAAGGTGTTGCTGTTAAGCGTATCGGTGATGAAACATTTCGTTTGTGTCAGCAATATGTGGATGATGTTATCACAGTAGACAGTGATGCTATTTGTGCTGCGGTAAAAGATCTGTTTGAAGATGTACGTGCGATTGCTGAGCCATCCGGTGCATTGGCACTCGCTGGATTGAAAAAGTATGTTCAGCAACATCAGCTTAAAGGTGAACGACTGGCACATATTCTTTCTGGTGCTAACGTAAGCTTCCACGGGTTACGTTATGTTTCTGAGCGTTGTGAATTGGGCGAGCAGCGGGAAGCATTGCTGGCAGTGACTATTCCTGAACAGAAAGGGAGTTTCCTGAGTTTTTGCCAGAAATTGGGTGATCGGGTGGTAACAGAGTTTAATTATCGTTATACGGATGCAGATCCTGATCAGGCTTGTCTTTTCGTTGGTGTTCGCCTGAGTCGTGGTGAGGTAGAACGACGGGAAATTATTAAGGAATTGCGTACCGCAGGGTATCAGGTTGCCGATCTTTCAGATGATGAGATGGCGAAATTACATGTTCGCTATATGATCGGTGGTCGCCCATCTAAGCCATTGAAAGAGCGCTTGTTTAGTTTTGAATTTCCTGAATCACCAGGGGCTTTACTCAAATTCCTCCAAACTTTGGGAACTTACTGGAATATTACGTTATTCCATTATCGCAATTATGGTACAGATTATGGCCGGGTGTTGGCCGCATTTGAATTGTCAGAAGCGGAAGTGCGTTTTAAACGCCATCTTGATGCATTAGGCTATGCGTATCACGATGAGACGGATACCCCCGCGTTTAAATTCTTTTTAATGTGCCAGGCGTCTGAAACGGCCAGGGGTTGATCGGTGTCTTTCTAATGAGAACACATGTTCTATAGAGCAACAAAATAGCGCCTTGATAAGGTGCTATTTTGACAAGATTTAATATTTGCTGATGTCCCGCTGGAAAGAGCTCAATAATAAGTTCTTTGATTATTTTGCCATTAAATACTGATAGTTCTGTTATCAAGCTTATTTTGTTTTATTGATCATTGTGTTATTTCTTTTCTCCAACAGTGGGTTTTGCCAACCAGATAAAGAGCAGCAAGATCAGAAAAATAAAGCCAAATAGCCAATAAATCTCGTTAGCAGCAATGATCAATCCCTGATTAGTGATTTCACGTGCCAGAGAGTAACTGGCTTGGGCTTGTGACATCCCTAATTGTTCCATTTTCTCATAGGCTTGTTGGGCAATAGGATTATGGGGAGTTATCGATTCAGTTAACTGGACATGGTGGACAGCTTCGCGACGGGACCACATGGTAGTGGTAATGGAAGTACCCACGGATGTTGCCAGAGTGCGTAAAAAGTTAAATAAACTGCCCGCAGAGGCGATTTTAGCGGGTTCAACATCAGATAATATAATGGCTGTTAGTGGCATAATTAAACAGGCGATAGCAAAGCCCTGAATAAATTGTGGCCAGGCAGCAGTGGCAAAATCCATTGATAGCTCAAAGGTATTAGTTCGCCAAAAGAAACAGAGTGCAAAAATAATAAAGCTAAACATAACTAAATAACGCATATCAATTTTTGAACTAAAACGACCAATAAGTGGAACGAGCATTATTGGCACTATCCCTAATGGAGCCATTACTAATCCTGCCCAAGTGGCTGTATAACCAAATACTATTTGCAATAGTTGAGGTTGCAAAACCAGAGTGCCTATATGGAGTAGGAAAGCTAAACTGATACATAAAGTACCGATAGTAAAATTACGTGATTTAAATAGTGATAAATCAATGATCGGATCATCATCGGTGAATTCCCAGATGAGCAGGAAAGTTATGGCAATAACTGCGATAATGGCTAATGTAATAATTTCTGTTGAGTTGAACCAATCAAGCTCTTTTCCTCTATCAAGCAATAGCTGAAAACAACCAACACCGATGACCAATAAAATTAGTCCTACGATATCAATTGACCTAGCCGTTGTTTCAGTTTCCCGGTCTTTTAACAGCATCCAGGTAATAGCAATGGCGGCAAAGCCAACCGGAACATTGATGAGAAAGATCCATCCCCAATGGTAGTTGTCGCTGATCCAACCGCCGAGTATTGGACCACAAACCGGAGCGATAACGATAGTCATTGACCACAGTGCCAATGCCATATTGCGTTTTAGCGGAGGATAGTTGTTGAGTAGCAAACTTTGCGAAAGGGGCATAATTGGCCCGGCGGAGATACCTTGCAGAACGCGGGAAATAATCAACATTTCCAGGCTATTGGCAATACCGCACAACCAGGAAGTGATCACAAACAGTAGCATTGAAATTAAGAAAACTCGGACTTCTCCGAACCGTTTTGCTAACCAGCCTGTTAATGGGATAGAGATCGCGTTAGCAACAGCAAATGAGGTAATAACCCAGGTTCCCTGCGATACTGATGAACCCAAGTCTCCGGCAATCGTCGATATTGCGACATTAGCAATGGTCAGGTCCAATATTTGTAAAAAAGCGGCTAATGCTAAAGCCAGGGTTAACCAGCCAAGTTTGGCTCCTGATAATGGCTCTTTTAGCATGTTAACCTCACTTATTTTGACTGGTATTAACTTGAATGATTTCGTTAATTAGCCGATCAATTTCTCCTGTGTTGTAAGACAAGACATTGGTTTCATAAACAATGCTATTACGAGGAGTGTCGGCAAGCACCAGTCCATCCCGATTTCGGGTATCAACCGTGGCGTGCATGGATAAACCAATGCGTAAAGGATGATCAATAAGTTGTTGTGCTTCCAATTCAACACGGACAGGCAAACGTTGAACCACTTTGATCCAATTACCGGTGGCGTTTTGTGCCGGCAGTAAAGAAAATGCACTGCCGGTTCCCATATCAAGACCAACGATTCGGCCTTGATAAATGACATCATTGCCATAGAAATCGCTAATCAGAGTTACCGGCTGACCAATACGCACATTGGCGAGTTGAACCTCTTTGAAGTTAGCTTCGATCCAGAGTTGATCTGTCGGTACGATAACCATCAGCGAGGTACCGCTTTTTATTTGTGAACCGACCTGAACACTGCGGCGTGAAACGTAGCCGGTTACTGGCGCTACAATCTGGGTGCGTTGTAAGGTTAACCATGCATCGCGGAGCTGAGAAGCGGACAGTTTAATGGAAGGTTGTTGATCTAATGGGGTGTCTATAACTAATGCTTTGTTGGCATGATATTGTTGTCGAGCAACATTCAGCTCAGATTTTGCCATTTGAACGCTATTGCGGGAATGAATCAGATCTTCTTTAGCGATAGCACCTGTGAGTCCCAGATGTTCACGTCGTTTTAAATCATCTTGAGCCTGTTGTAATGCCGTTTGTTTGAGCTCAATGTTAGCCAATAGCTTTTCATTATCAATAATGGTTTGGTGAGTTTGCCTGACATTATTAGCTAATGTATTTTTCGCTCGCTCAAAAGCATGTTCCGCATCAATAGAGTCTAAACGTAGCAGAATGTCGCCTTGTTGAACGAAATCGGTATTATCGGCATAGATAGCAGTTACGCTACCGGTGATCTGGGCCATCACTTGTACCTGATTACCTACAACGTAGGCATCATCAGTAACTTGCTGATGACGTAGAGAAACAAACCAATAGGCGAAGTAACCTAACCCGGCAAAAACAAATAAGAGAGCTGCGAGGATAAGTGCTAACTTACGCTTTGACTTTTTCTCATTAAGCGGAGGTGATTGTATTTCTCCGGCCATGTTCCTCTCCTATCACAGTGATTAAAAATAAATTCGTCTTATTAATGTGCTTATGTTTGATTAAACACCTTGGAGTCGACTACAAGGTCAAGTCCTTCTCATCTTGATAAAATGAAAATTGCTAATATTTAGCACTTAAAGCCACAAGTATTATTAGTATTAAAATTATTTATTATCGTTATTAACATTTGATCAGAGAGGCTGGATTGCCTATCTGACAATGATTAACGGTATTTTGTGTCAGTACCCAGAATATTTATCTGGGTACAAATAACCACAAAATAGGGATACGAACCCATTGATGTTAATTGCTTAACTGGTTCAGGCAGTCATTCCTCCATCAATAACGAATGTTTGCCCGGTAATGTAACGTCCTCCGGGGCTGAGCAGGAAATTGATTGTCAGAGCAATATCTTCCACTGAACCCAAACGGCCCAATGGGATGTTAGATAATAATTTTTTCCTATGTGGTGCGGGAATATGATCCAGCATTTCAGTGTCAATTAAGCCTGGCGCAACGGTATTGACCCGGACATTAAATCGGCCAACTTCAACCGCTAATGAGCGGGTAATACCGATCATAGCGGCTTTGGTTGCAGCGTAGTTAACTTGCCCTGAGTTAGCTTTAAACGCAGTAACTGAGCTCATGTGGATAATGCAGCCTTCTCCCGCAGTGATCATTTCAGGGAGAAATGCGTGATTGACTAAATAGACAGAAGAAAGATTGGTAGAAATTACATTGTGCCACTCTTCTTCTTTCATATTTATCAGTAATGCATCTTGTGTAATTCCGGCGTTATTGATGATGGCATAGGGAGCGCCATATCGTGAGATAAGCTCTGTTGACAATGTTGTGACTTCTTTGGCGTTTGAGACGTCACATTGATAGCCCTCACAGCGATAACCTTGCTGTTCAATTTCCTGACACAATATTTGAGCTTCATTTATGCTTGATTTATAGGTAAAAACCACGTGATAGTTTTGAGCTGCCAGCATTTTTACTATGCCTTTGCCGATACCACGTGATCCTCCTGAAATAAAAACCCAAGGGGTGTTGAGATTCATTAAGTGATTCCTCTAAATTTATGTCATCCGTCTGCTAATACCGCATTCATCAGATCTTAGTTGGCAATCTGCTTTCTTTTTGTTGTTCCCATCAGACTCATCTCAACAACTAAAGAGATTTCGCCATTCAGCCAGATCGGGATTTCCAACGTACCGTATAACGAGCCATCAACGTCGAATGTATCTTTTGGTAGGATCGTATATTCGATGTTCGGCATTTCATCTGGGATTTGGCGATTAAGCAGCGCTGGAGAAAAGCTCACTGTATGCATAACATGCAAGACAATCAGGTCCTTTAGGCATGTTTCATCAGATTCTTGTTTGCCAAAATAGGTTTTAAATTCTGTTGCTAGTGCGGTTTTGGCACTTTGCTGCATAAAAAGATAAAACATCAGAGCATCAAGAAAGATCCAGAATTCATTGACTTCCGGAAAGGTATGTTTGAATTCGATGGATTTTTTTATTGTCTCTTGTATGGGAACTTGGCAACGTGGTTTTTCGGGAAAGCTAGTTTTTTGTGAAAAATCGAAACAACTATAGTGACCAACCAGAGGTCTCAGGTTGGTTGTTTCATCTTGCAGGTTAAAGGTTGTTTTCCCATTCCGGTCAGTGTGCTTAGTTTTGACGCAATAGCAGGCATCCAGCGGTACGGGATTGCGTAAATTAACGTGCCACTGTCTGCCCATTTCCCCATTTAGTTGTGACAGATAATCGTATCCGCTTTTGAGCGGGATCATTGCCAGCATGCCGTGTACTGCAATACCACCCAACCCAACTTCTCTTGCGATTTTTTCATCAAAATGGATAGGATTGTAGTCTCCAGAGAATTTAGCCCATTGACTGAGATCTTTTTTGCTAAATTGAACGTTCATCTATCGGCCTTCCTGAAAATAAGTGCACAGTTTGTGCCACCGAATCCGTAGTTAACATTTAAAGCCGTGTCAATAACTTGGTGAGTTCGGTGGATATTGGGGACATAATCTAGATCGCATAGCGGATCAGGGTTATTCAAGTGCATCGTTGCGGGAATCGTTGCTGTCTCTATCGCTTTGATACAGAAAATGGATTCAATGGCTCCTGCTCCGGCAATAAGATGGCCTGTATAGGATTTTGTACTGGAAATAGGAATACGATAAGCGTGCTCGCCCAGGCTCATTTTTAGAACATCGGTTTCGTTAATGTCGTTTAGTGGGGTTGATGTCCCATGAGCATTAATATAGTGAATGTCTGAGGTGGAGAGTTTGGCCTGTTCCATAGCCATCTGAATCGCCATGACCCGTCCTTTGCAGTCAGATGCCGGGGCTGTCATATCTGATGCATCAGAGTTATTGCCATAGCCAATCACTTCCGCCAGTATTTTGGCTCCTCTGGCAACAGCGCTGTCATAGTCTTCAAGACATAATATTGCGGCACCCTCTGACATAACGAAACCACTACGATCTTGACTGAATGGGCAGCAGGCTTTTTCGACAGATTCCTGTTCTTTACTCAGTGCTCCAAGAATATCAATACTCCAGACAATGAAGGGATCTCTGATGCTTTCACCGCCCCCTGCTAGCATCATTTTAGTGCGTCCACTGCGGATAAGTTCAAACGCATCACCTATCGCCATACTGCCAGTTGCACAAGCTGCAACCGGGGTATTTTGATATCCCCGTAAATTCCAGTTCATTGAAATCGCCGCCGTCCCTACGCTGTGCATAGACATAATATTGGTCATAGGTGAGGCAATGCCTTGATCAGCATAGGAGTGGCTGTTTTCAACGGTTGCATCTTCTCCGCCCCAGCCAGTGCCAAAAATGACGCCGCGTTCAAAAGGAGAATAATTTTCGTCAAGAGTGGCTTTATCGTTACCAAATGCCATCTTGATTGCTTCATCCGCCGCAATCAGCCCAAGTTTGCTGAATTTGGGCAGGTTTTTTAATAACTTTTTGGAAAACCGTGATACATCAGGAGAAAAGGGGATATTGCCGAAAAACTTTGCTACGACAGAAGCGTCTGGGTGGTTTTCCTTTTTGTAGCCTACACGGTAGTTTAGAATTGCATCCCAAATTTCTTGGGTATTTTGCCCAAGAGAACAGATAGAACCATAGCCTGTGACGGCAACGCGGTGATAACTATTTTGAATATTCATGAAACATTATCTCCAAAATTTATTTCCTGGTGACATGCTTTATTTTTAATACAACCAAATAATAGGATTGGTAGATAAAAGCATCATAAAAATGAATGTTAGCTGAGTTGTGATATTGTCATAGACAGCTAACACCCAGGTGTATTGGTAATGATTATTTTGTTAATTCACTGAGGTAATTGACGAAATCACCGATTGTCGTCGTGTTATCTCGCTGGAACTTATCGAAATTTAGTTGAATTCCCATTTCTCTTTTTAAAGCAACCTGAATAGAAACAAAATCTAGACTCACCAGATGAATATCATCAAGCAGGGTGTCAAGAGTAATATCTTCTGGTTCGATATCAGTTAATTCAGTAATTTGAGATTGAAGTAATTCAAACAGTTTCATATCAATATCCCCTAAAAGTTTAAATAATATTGGCGGAACTTAGGTGCAGGAATATAGGTATCAATTAATAAATGTGTTATTCCTGTCACACCGTCTTTTAAATGTCGTTTTGCTATTATTCCTGGGTGATTAAAGATTTCCCTGAAATTTTAAGTAAGTCATACGTTTCTCGTTTGATGGCGCTAGCCAGCATCTCAATATCATCTTGGCTTGTGGTATATCCGAAACTGATGCGTATCGCACTATCAATACGATCATCGGGTAACCCCATAGCAGCTAGAACGTGAGAACGTTGTGTTGATTTGTTATTGCTACAGGCTGATCCTAAAGATAAAGAGATGCCGTGACGTAAATCTAACCTGCTAGCTAATGATTCAGCACGAATACCCGGGAAACTTAAATTGAGTGTCCAAGGTGCCTGAAACGCTGGATTGGTATTACCATTAATCAGGTAGTTAACATGATGTTGCTCTAGCTGGAATAGTAAGGTTTCTCTGAGCGTTTTGTAAGTATTGAAGCGTTCTTGCAATCCATTCAGTGATTCTTGAGCTGCCGCCGCCAATCCTGCAATGCCTAAGGTGTTCTCAGTGCCGCTGCGTACTCCTTGTTCTTGTCCTCCGCCATGTAGCAAGGGATTTAATTGAATATCTGGTGCATGGTAGAGCCCGCCAATACCTTTCGGGCCGTTAAACTTATGGCCGGAGAAAGATACGGTCGTTACGCCAGAAAGTGTGTCACAGCTAAAAGGAAGCTTACCAATAGCCTGTACTGCATCAATATGCAGATAAACACCGGCCTCTTTTGCTAAAGAAGCGACCGCTTCATAGGGCTGGATCACGCCGGTTTCGTTGTTAATCGCCATCAATGTGATCAGACGTGTTTGTGGCCGTAGGTTTTCCTGGATGCTTTGTACACTGATCCGTCCTTGATTATCGGGATTGATCAGCGTTAGCTGAAGTCCTCGTTGCTGATACCAGAGTAGCGGTGCCAGAACAGACGGATGCTCAATGGAAGAGCTAATAACATGATGGGCAGACAGATCCGAACCGGAAAGTGTTGCTAACAAGCTGGATAATGCTTGGTTATTACTTTCGGTTCCCCCTGATGTAAACAGGATTTGCTCAGGGGCTGCGCCCATCAATGCAGCCATCGATCTTCTGGCGTCAGTGAGCAACTTTTTAGCCATGCCGCTTAAGCTGTAGTGGCTGGACGGATTAGCAAAAATAGACATTGCGTCTTTAATCGCCAACTGCGCTTTAACACTTAGCGGTGTTGTGGCGTTGTAGTCGAAGTATAGGCTTGTCATATTTTTCCCTTTAGCTGCTCAAACAGCTTATGCAGCATATCAAGGCAGTGTTGCTGTGCGGGTTCTAACTCGCCTAATAATGCATCTATGCCCTCAGGCGATAATGCGTTCAATTCTTCGAGAGTCTTACCTTTAGCATGGCGACAAAATTGGTTAGACATTGCCAGGGAGGCGGTACATCCCCATGCACGAAAACAGGCATTATTTACCCGCCCTTGGTTATCCAGTGTCAGGTCGATATCAACCTTGTCACCGCATACAGGGTTACCTAATACCAGTTTAATGGTGGGGGCGGATAACGTCCCCTGGCAGTCAGGATTGCAAAAGTTGTCAATAATGATGTTATTAAACATAATTCCACCTTGCTATTTATACAGCGGGTGTAGCTGAAGTATCTTCATCGTCTGACATTTTTCTCTCAAGGTTGACTGCACAGCAACCAAACTCTTTAGCAGCAGCGGTACGCATAACAAACTGAACTCGCTGAGAATTACGCCAGGATTTATTAGGATCGGTGCGCAAGTAGACCAAATCTTCTGTCAGTAACATGCCGGGAGTGGAAACAGAGAGTGGATCCAGGATCACTAATTGTCCGGTTTCACCATCAGGTAGCTCACGTGTTAAATCATTAGGATCACGGACGGAGAAATGAATATAAGGAGGAACATGCTTATGGTTGTATTCATCTTCGATGGCAAGAAGGTTTGCTTCAACCAGACCATACATATCACGTGTCCGGGAAGCTGGAATGCCCATCCATTCTTCGATATCTGCATTCAATTCGCTGCGGGAGATCATATCCCCGGTAAAACGTTTCCAACCGCCCATAGTAATTACCATGCTGTCGCGATCTAAAGTGAGCTTGGTATTATTCTCTTTTAGGAACGTGATAAAACGATGGATCATGAATGGAGGACCAATTAAATGACGAGTGAACTTACCTTTCCACTGGATTAATTGATTCAGTGCATCTTCTGGAGAAAAATGGTCCTGATTAATCATATAGCGTCGAGTATCTAACAGACCTGTCAGGAAATTAAAGATTTTAACCAGCGCCATTTCTGGAATATCTTCTGTTGATGGGCATAAACATAGGCCGGCACCGCCAGATACTTTGAACATACTGCGATAATTAGAATAGACAGCCAATACTGTATGATCCATCGTATCGTGGCAACGACGATAAACGCTAGGAATTCCACTGGTACCCGTTGAGCGCATTTCATGTTCGATTTCAGATAATGGCTTGCTTAATAAACGGTGACTTTCGGCTGATTTATAAGTTGCAACGGGGATCAGTGGGATGCGAACTAACTCATTATAATTCTGGATATCTTCTGGCTTAATGCCTTGTTTTTCACAAATATCTTTATAGTAAGGGTTATTATGATAATGGAAATTAAAAGCGTCCTTAAGCAAACAGGTTTTTAGCTCTTGTTGCTCTTCTTTAGACAGCTTATAGAGCAGGTCGACATCGGCTATTAACCACTTCAGCGGATTACCGCCACGAGATTTTATACCGTCATATATATTTTTGATATTTTCCATTTTTTTCATCTCCGGTAGGGTAAAAAGTAGATAAATTAATCTTTGCTTATTATAAGTTATAGCAATAAAGCATAAGTTACGTAGGCAAAAAGGATAGTCATTAATAATTTATTTTTATTGAATAAATTGGCTATATTATTGCTTTGATCATCATATGGATTTGTTAATATTGTTAAAATTATGCTAAAGATAGCTGATTTATTCAAAATATTCACTTTAGTGATAATATGACCAGTTAATTCAAGTAAATTTCTTAATTGTCTTTTATATTTTTGTGAAGTTAGTTGTTTTTTGATCTATTGAATGTTCTTTTGTGAATTTTTTCATTGTCCTAAGATTTCGATAATGATAAAAAAATATAGATAAATACCAAATTAAAAAATGAGTACGCATGATGAAGATGGATTGCTTAATTGTAGGTGCTGGTCAAGCTGGATTAAGTTTAGCCGCTATGCTAGTGGCTAAGAATATTAATGTCTGTATATTAGAGCGGGAGGCGCGTATTGGTGATGTGTGGCGCAGGCGACCAGATAATATGCTATTATTCACTTCACGTGGTATGACTCAACTTCATGGCTTGCCGTTTCCTGGAATTAAAGAAGGCTATCCAGATAAAAATGAGGTTGCTGATTACCTTGAGAGCTATGCTTTACATCATAACCTTGCGATACATACTCAAACCGAAGTGGTTGAGGTGAAGCATGATACAGATGGCTATCGCGTTAAAACAAAAGATGGAAAAGTATTTCATGCGCCTTGTTTGGTTAATGCAACAGGGGCTAATCAATTAGTTGATATTCCGATGCTTGCTAAACAGCTTTCTACCGATATACAACAAGTTGCAGCAGATCAATATCGGGAACCTAAGCAAATTAAAGCGGGCAGCCGAGTTGCTGTCGTTGGTGATGGTGCGAGTGGCCGCCAGATTGCTAAAGATTTGGCAGCAACGACGAAGGTGACGTTATTTTGCGGTTCTTCCCGTCCTCTCTTACCTAATAGAATACTGGGCAAAGATATCTTTTGGTGGTTAAGCAAAAGTGGTCTGTTATTTGCCAATTATTACAGTCTGGTAGGGAAAATCATGCGGCGGCGTAACCCCATCCCTTGTGGTGATCTGAAAAACCATCGGTTAGCCGCTTGGGGTATAAAAATAGCGAATAGGCTAGTTGATATAAAAGATAATAAATTATGTGATTTGTCTGGCAATCAATATGAGGTAGATACGGTTATCTGGTGTTTGGGGTATAAAGATGATACGGCATGGTTAGTGCTTCCTGGCGCTGCGGATGCTAATGGATTCGTTTGTAAAAATGGCCATGGAGAAGGTGGGAAAACCCCTTATCCTGGGTTATTTATCGTTGGGCGGAAATGGTTGAGTAGCCGTGGTTCAGAACTGATGTTAGGGGCTTATAAAGACACTTGTCGCGTCGCTAAATGGGTAGAAAATTACCTGAAAGAGCATATATCATTAAAATGAATGATTAATACAGGATAGTGATATTTTACTCTGTATGTTTTATCTGTCGTGGATTGATGGTTTATTAGGTAGTATTGTTATGGTGTTATTCTGAATTCTGTATCATTACTAAGAGTGCATAATATAGTAAATGTGCTATTAGGAATAAAATGATACAGAATCTCTAACATACTGGCTTTGATAATAACGGTTATAAATAGAAATTATTTATTTTAGGTAATTTATCAAAAATACTATTTATTCATAACATAGATATTTTGCTTTGTGAAATTTAGACCTGTTAATGTTGATGATAAATTGAAATATTTTTGTTGTGCTTGTTGAATTCTGTTCTTACTGGCATGTTTTAATTCAGAGGGCCTTAATCCATATAGCGTCATACAGGTACGACTGAAGTGTGCACCATCGGAAAATCCGCTATTACAAGCTAATAAAGTCAGTGAATCTGATGAATGTATCTCATCAATAGCATGATGCAGACGTTTCCATAATAGATAGCTGCGGAAATTAGTTCCCATTTTTTCTCTAAAGAGATGCAAGAATCGACTTTCGGATAAATAGAGTTGATTTGATATTTCACGAGAAGAGATACATTTAACCGGTAATTCAGTAATAAGAGAGGCTGCTTTCATGATTCGTTTATCCTGATAACAATGGCAATCTTCTATTTTACCTAAAAGGTTATTTAAGATGAAAATATCTGGAGAGGTTTCTGACTGTAAACAATTAATAAAGTAATTTGCTATCAAACTAGATGGTTCTTGATTTAAATATATTATATCTGAGCCTCTCATCTGATGTAGTAATAAATGACATAGCGGGTTGGCTAGGTCTATCAGTAAATTAAAACAGAGTTGCCCTTCCGAGTGTAATTTATGTTTAACATTAGAAGAAATAATGAATCCGTGTGCTTGTCTTGATTCATTTTCGGTATCAATCCTCATAAGTGAATTATGTGGTGATACACTTAATTGGATACAAGGATGATGATGCCATTCTGTTTGCATATTATAAGAGAAAACGAGATCTTGTAGATGGAATTTGTAGAATTTAATAAAATACGGTGATTTGTCTATTTTGTGTAACATGATGGTGTCCTTTATTAAATTGTTGTGTGTATTTGAACTAATTGTTTTATATAATTATTATAAATCCTTGGTGTTATTTTTTAATTAAATTATATTAACTGGTTAAATGATTATTATTAGTTACTATATCATCGCAATATTATTAAATAATTATTGTTAGGTTACCTCCTATGGTATCTAGGGAAAAATAATTTCACTATTGGGAAATATCGTTATGACATGGCATAGAAAATTATTTTCCACTCTGTCTGTCGCTGGTGGAATATTCAGTTTTAGCCAATCTTAACAATATCTAAATTGTTCAACGTTAAATGGCTATTATCTACTTGATATAATTAAAAGTATTTTCTTTAGTGACATAATTAATGACCAAAAGTTTAATGAGGAGCCAATATTTTCATATAATTATTTTGATTGGTTATAACTTATATTAAACATATTATCATGAGAACAATATGGTTATATTTTTATGCTCTTTGTGAATTAGGCCACATAAATTATAAGTATGCTGGCATAATACCGAAAATAGGTTGCATCAGGCTTGTAATGAATAAAAAGACTTGTTAACGAAGTTTGTTATAACAATCCCCAAAATGCGTTAATTAAGGGTTCATTAAGCCGTTTTCTCTGTACGCACATACCCAACTCAAACGGCTCTACTAGAGAAATATTGTCCAATAAAGATATGCGACTGCGTACCGGTTCAGGACTATTTTCTACAACAACATTGGGAATTAATGCCACTCCACAACCCAATGCAACCATAGAAACAATGGCTTCATGACCGGACACGGTAGCGTAAATCGATGGGTTAGTAATTTTATGGTGGCGGAACCAGAACTCAATGCGCTTACGTGAAGGTCCATGTTCCGGCAAAATAAAGGGAATGCTATTCCAGTCAGGGTACTCTTGTATTACAAGCGTACGTACAGTACAGGGAAGGGAAGGCGCGATCAGTACCAGTGGGACTTCACCGATTTTGGTGAAGCTGACATTATCTGGTAGTTTTTCCGGCTTACCGGCGATGCCTAAATCGGCATCATTAGACTGTACCTTATTGACAGCATCTGCGGCATCACCCGTGGTGAGTTTGATTTCAACCATAGGATGTTCTGCACGAAAACGGTCTAGGATCTGTGGTAAGTGACTGTAGGCCGCGGTGACTGAACAAAACAGGCGTAATTCTCCACTTAACGATGGGCTTTGCTGGTTTAATGAGTGTTTTAGTTGCTGATATTGTAACAGTGTCTGTTGAGCGAATTGTTTAAATTGCTCTCCGGCAAAGGTCAGTTTTACGGTGCGATTATCTCGTAAAAATAATGGATGCCCCAAAATATCTTCAATACGTTGAATTTGGCGGGATAATGTGGATGGACTGACATGCATTGCTTTTGCTGTGCGGCCAAAATGACAACTTTCAGCCAGATGTAGAAACAGTTTGAGATCACGTATATCCATAGCCCATTCTCCTTTTTTTGCCCGAGAATCTGTATTGCATAAAATGCAATGTAGTATTGTTAATATATCAATTTAAGCAATGGCTTGCATATCATATATTGAAAATATATAAACGCCTCACAGGGTGGGGAAATCTAAAAAATAGTCGCAGCACTTCATTGCTGGGCCCAACATGATAACGGAGTCACTAATGGCTAATTATTTTAATACGCTGAATTTGCGTCAGCAGTTGGCGCAATTAGGTAAATGTCGTTTTATGGCGCGGGAAGAGTTTGTTGATGAGACAGGATATTTAAAAGGTAAAAAAGTGGTTATCGTCGGTTGCGGAGCGCAGGGGCTGAATCAGGGCCTGAATATGCGTGACTCCGGTCTGGATATCGCTTATGCCCTGCGTAAAGAGGCTATTGAAGAAAAACGCGCTTCATGGCGTAAAGCAACGGAAAATGGTTTTCAAGTTGGTACATATGAAGAGTTAATACCGCAGGCTGATTTGGTGATTAACCTGACGCCAGATAAACAACACTCTTCTGTTGTTCGCGCAGTTCAACCGTTGATGAAAGAAGGCGCTGCATTGGGTTATTCTCACGGCTTAAATATTGTTGAAGTAGGTGAACAAATCCGTAAAGACATCACTGTGGTGATGGTAGCGCCTAAGTGTCCTGGTACGGAAGTGCGTGAAGAATACAAACGGGGTTTTGGTGTGCCTACTTTGATCGCAGTTCACCCAGAAAATGATCCGAAAGGTGAAGGTATGGCAATCGCTAAGGCGTGGGCAGCGGCAACGGGAGCGCATCGTGCCGGTGTTCTGGAATCTTCTTTCGTGGCTGAAGTGAAATCTGACCTGATGGGTGAGCAAACTATTCTGTGCGGTATGTTACAGGCGGGTTCACTGCTGTGTTATGACAAGCTGGTGGCAGATGGCGTTGAACCGGGTTATGCAGGAAAGCTGATCCAGTTTGGTTGGGAGACTATCACAGAAGCACTGAAACAAGGTGGTATCACCCTGATGATGGACCGTCTGTCTAACCCGGCAAAACTGCGAGCGTATGCGCTGTCTGAGCAGTTGAAAGAAATGATGACGCCGCTGTTCCAGAAACATATGGATGATATCATTTCGGGTGAATTTTCTTCCGGTATGATGGCTGACTGGGCCAATGATGATAAGAACTTGTTAGGTTGGCGTGAGGAAACGGGTAACACTCCGTTTGAGAATTCACCTGAATATGATGGAAAAATCAGTGAACAGGAATACTTTGATCACGGCGCTTTAATGGTTGCTATGGTGAAAGCAGGGGTTGAACTGGCATTCGAAATTATGGTTGATACCGGTATTATTGCTGAGTCTGCCTATTATGAATCGCTGCATGAATTACCGCTGATTGCGAATACTATCTCTCGTAAGCGCCTGTATGAAATGAACGTAGTTATTTCTGATACCGCTGAATATGGTAACTATCTGTTCTCTCATGCTGCGGTTCCACTGCTGAAAGAGAAGTTTATGGATGTACTACAGGCTGGTGATTTAGGTAAGTCTGTTGCCGATAGTGGTATTTATAACGCCCAATTACGTGATGTTAACGAAGCTATTCGTAACCACCCAATTGAAGTCGTTGGCCGTGTGTTACGTGGCTATATGACAGATATGAAACGTATTTCTGTTGGTGGTTGATTAAAGTTGAATTGAGTAAAGAGGGAGGAATTCTCCCTCTCAGACATAGATAAATTTCGTTCAAAATACAGGGCTAAGACCTTGATGAACGCGTGATTTAAATTGTCTAATTTTTAGGGGCAATTCACAAGACCGGGATAATTTTGACTTCATATTCTTTGAATAAATATTAATTACAAAAAATTAACCTACTCTTATTGAATATTGTTTGCAAAATAATTTAACTTTAATCATTACTTTATAAATGTTCTTTTAACTCGAATAGATATAATAAAGTAAGGTACCCATATACATGTATAAAACACAGCCCTAAAAAGCAAGAAGAGGTAATTATAATCCATTTTTATTTCATATACATAATGAGCCAATGCTAAATCAGTGATTACAAATAATGAAGTAAAAACTAAAAGGATAATGTAAAATAAAGGTGTCTTTTTCTTTTTTCTAAAGAAAAGAATAGATGTATAAAGTGCAACTCCAAAAATAACTGTAAAGCAAATAAACTCAAATCCTATAAGGATACGTAATTCACCTAGAAAATTATAACCAGAGATCAAGATTGTCATTGTTTTATATGAACTAAATAAAGAACTGAATATCGCAAAGATAATATTTATTGCCGGAAAATAGAGAAACCCACCAATTCTATTCAGTTCTTTCTCTTCGCATGTTGCACAAAAGTCTGACTCATGTAATGCTGGGTTTTCACATTTAATACACTTCATAAAACTTCTCCAAATAATAATTTCAATCAAAAGATTGATTATTAATTTACGTAAATCATACAGGTGATAGTATATAAACCAATAACTTATTAGCCCAATAAACACGCCTATTTTTAATAGAGCTATTTATATTTTCAAGTGAAAAAATAAATATTCCATCTATAAAAAATTAAGGCACCTATCTGATAATAAAGAAATAGTTAGATTCATAAAAATATAACCAATATCCATATGATGTTTTTAATAAAGAAAAACTTCACTCGATCATTCTTTGATCCTCATATTTTACAGAGCTTGAGTCAGTGCCAATGGCTGTATTCCAGAGTATTGTGCCCACAGTCTGGAATTGACCGTTAATGCGCCAGTTCAGTGCACAAAAACGATATCATTGAGATCAACACTGCTATTAGCAATATATTGAATACCGGTGTTGGCTCCCTCACTAATTAAACCGGTTGTTACCACAGCTTGTGGTAACAACGGTAATGCCAGCGCACTCCCTTCCACAGCAACCATTATCTGGCAAGAGAGTAGTGTATTACTACTACAGACTTTCTCGATTTCGGTTTGCTTGCCCTGTTACCATTTCTCAACCGTGCCTTTTTTATTCGCCTCTGCTGCTGCCAGTACATTCGCTAACGCATTATTATCCACAAAAATCTTGGTCAGAAGGCCAGAATTCTTACTTGCTAAGGACCAGAAGGGGGAAATTTCTCTTTGCTTTCTTTTAGGTTAGCTAAAATCCAAGCTCCAATACCTAAAGGTATCCCTCCTGAAATCCCCACTTTAACAGCGTATATAACATCATTAAGACTAAAGTCTATTTCGCCAAATTGATAATACGCAATCACGCCGACGACAAATCTTATAAGTAAGGTTGTAATAAATAACGATGCAATAGTGGATAGAGTCAGGAAAAATAATAAATATGGAAAAACAATTGTAGATTTCATTTCTTACTCCAGTTTTTATTTAACTTATCTTCTATTGTACTGCCCGCAACTTCAGAGCTTATTGCACCAGAACCCGCACCAATGACTTCAGCAACAGTTCCTGATACTACAGGTTTAAATTTATCAGTAACTACTTTACTGGTCTTTGCACCTATTACGTTACCAATACCTGCCCCAATTGCAGGGGAAAAAGGATCTTTCCCTTGCAATTTAGCACCTGCATACGCACCAGTAATACTAGCCACTTCTGTAAACCAAAACCCTTTGCCCTGCGTTACCGCCCCCGTTCCCGTGGCTATCAGTGCATCAGTAATGTTCACTGGACCATTTGTAAGCTGATTACTAATGTTAGCCGTTCCACTAATTACACCTCCAGCAAGAATACTCCCCACTGTTGCCCCTGATGGCAGCAATAGCGGTGCCGCTACCGTGGACATTCCTGCACCCCAAGCGACCAACAATCCTCTTACCGGATCTTGTCCTTCTGGGTGATCCCCTTTAGCATGTTTTGACAATGCCGCTGAAATCTCTTGAGAGGATTGACCTTCATTTAACATCGCGGTAGCCAGATTTGATGCTGACCGACCATAATCCGCCATCCCTTTTGGCAAGCTCAGTGCATTATTGTCCGTGCTAAGCCAATAAAGCATATAACATTGAAGCAACAAATGAGCTTCTTATTATCCATAATAACAATCCTTGAGATCCCTTTTTCTGAGTAATAAAAAACTCATAAAATAAGCTAGTATTTATACGGTTTTTATTGTACTGAGAGTGATTGTAAGAAAATCTGAAATAAACAGCTACTCCCCATGTACATATAATAAGAGGGAAAAATTCACTTCCTGATTTATTATTAAAATATTTGAAAAAATAAATCATGGGAACTCCAATAAATAAAGATATCCTTCCTCCCCATAGGGAAACATTTTCATCTCTAAGAAAAAAAATGCCACTAAAAAAATCATTCATGGATATAGAAGAAGTTAGACTCAATTTATTCCTACGACAAAAAACAAGGAAGGATAAAAAGAAAACTAATAAACATATTAAACTTATAATTATATCTATATTCATTTAATCGCCACCTTTATTAAATTTATAATTATATAATTCTGTTGCAGATGAGCCATTTATATCAATGTTTTCTATCTCTGTTTTTTTAGAAATTCCACTCCATCCCCATGCAGGACCAACACCTAAGTTTAAACCAAGACCATCCTTTCCATAGGAAATACCTACATTCCCCAATCCAAGACCAAAACCTAATGAATTATTTCTTTCCGTATCAATCATCCCTGGCAAATATGGACCAAACTGAATACCTATCTGTCCAGATAAACGACCGCCAACAGCAAGAGTTTCCCCTTCATTTATTGAAAATTGAGAATTATCAACATTTGCATCATAAAAATATCCAGCTCCAAAACCAAATGCAGCTTCGCCCTTCGCATAAGGCTTAACTTTATAAGTTACTCCCCAAGATGGTCCCTTGTGAGATTGTTTTATCGCCTTACTAATTTCATCTGAACTTTTACCCTTCCTCTGTAGATCAAAAGATAATGAAGCATCTGAACTAACTGAGTTGACTATCTGTCCCCAAAAAGTTCCGGGACCATAACCAAGAGCATTATTGTCCACCGCATTCTTCCCGGCCTGAGCACCAGTGAGGGCGCTGGCGCTGGAATCACCGGCAATGCCACCTGCCAGCCCGGCCGCCAGGGTAGAAAGGGTGCTGATAGTTTGTTTCTGCTCCTCGGTTAACTCACTGACTTTGGCCCCGTCGCCGTAAAGCTGCTTAATCAGTACCTGTGCCGCCAGTTCACCCGAAGCGGCCCCGGCTGCTCCCGACAAGGCATTGTTGCCACTGACTTCCGCCGCCACGGCACCTAAAATCGCATGGGCCAGCGTGTTGGTGGCGATATCCACCTGATGGGTTTGTGGGTCAGTTGTTAGATCTTTAATCACCCCGGCCAGATATGGCGAAGCGCCGCCCGCCAGCGCCTGACCGAGATTGTTCCCCGCCAGTCCCTGAATCGCTGCCGTGGCCGCCTGTAACGCTTTCTGGTATTTGCCGCCGGTTCCCAGGCNNCCCAGGCCGGAGTCATTCAGTGCCTGCGTGTAAGCGGTGTCATAAATTTGTTGGTTGATATCCGAAGGCGTTGGATGTTTATTGCCTGCGTTGATCAATTTTTCTTTGGCATCGGCTTTATCCTGTTCACTGATATGATTGAGTTTCGCTTTCGCCGCTTTGGTGGCGATAATTTTCCCTTCCGTTCCGGCTATCTCGGTCATCTGGGCGCTGAGTTCGCCAATCAGTTGCGCCTGTTTCAGCCGCTGTTGTTCTTTTTCCTTGTCAAATATCGGACTGAGGACATTGGCCGCATTATCGGTATCGCGACTTAAGTTGGCGATATCCTGCGTCTGGTGGTCCTTATCCCGGATAATCAGGTTGCCGTCACTGACGGCGGCGTGTGTGGTACTGCTGTCATGGCCCTGATTATTTGAGCCTGTCAGCGCATTGACCGCCAGATTATTCAGCACCTGCCCGGCGGTTGGTTGGCCGAGGCTGACGCCTGCACTTTGCTGTTCGACAGTAAAATCCGCTTTATTTTGAATATCCTTGAAGCCCAACGTGCCGGTGTTGAGGGTGTTTTTGGCTTTGTCAGCTTGACTCGCTATCACCGCACCGTCTAATTGGGTGTGGTCGCCGACGTTAACCTGATAACCGCCTTTACCAGCAAACAGCCCGGTCTGTTCCTGCACCGAATCGTAATTGCTGTGCAGTTTATTGCGGCTGGCATTGAGGCTTGCTGTACCGTTGGTGAAGGGACCCACGGTGGTACTAACACCCGCGCTGGCATTCTGTTGTCGGCTGTCATAGCGCTGGCTGTCTTGTTCACTGCTCAATGACAGATGACGTTTCACGTCGGCAGTAATCTGTTCGCCGCTGACTTGTGCCCCTTTCAGCGTCGTATCCCGGCCACTGTTTAGCTCAACGGTCTGTCCCGCCTGTAACGTGGTGTTATTGTGGCTGACACCGTTGCCGTTTTCATGGCCGTTGCCCCGACTGACATTAGCCGAAACACTCAGGCCGGTG
>NZ_JAHZMK010000006.1:2281-85608 GCF_020387775.1 Photorhabdus antumapuensis | reverse complement strand
GGGCCGTACTGCGCTGGGTGAACCTGCTCTTACGGCGTTAACGGTACTTGATCCGAATGTTCTGCCTGATCAGCCGGACAACAATCCGCACGTTCCGGCGCTCACCGCCCGACATCTGGCGTATGTGATTTACACTTCGGGTTCCACCGGTACACCAAAAGGGGTGATGGTCGAACATTGTGGCTTGGTCAATTTAATTTGGGAGAAAATCACCCAATTTGACATTCGCTCGGATAGTCGGCTGTTGCAATTCGCTTCATTTGGTTTTGATGCCAGTGTCTGGGAAATCATGATGGCGCTGTGTGGGGGAGCGACGCTGGACATTCCGGTTGATACGGTTCGTCAAGACCCGCTGCGCCTGTGGCGTTATCTGGAAGAACGGCAGGTAACATACGCCTGTTTGACCCCCGCTCTGCTACGGGATGGGGCTGATTTACCGGCGATAACGATAAAGCCCACCTTGATACTGGGCGGCGAAGCGCCCAGTGCGGCATTGTTGCAGGCATTACGTAGTCGGGCAACGTTGTTTAATGCTTATGGTCCGACGGAAATCACCGTTTGCGCTACTTGCTGGCGTTGTCCACCAAATTATAGGGATGAGTTAGTTCCTATGGGCCGCCCAACAGCTAACACTTTGGTATATCTGTTGGATGCTGACGGCCAGCCAGTGCCATTTGGGGCAGTGGGAGAGTTGTACATCGGGGGGATTGGTGTGGCGCGAGGCTATCTCAACCGCCCGGATTTGACGGTTGAGCGCTTCTTGGCAGATCCATTTAGTGATGAGACGGATGCTCGCATGTACCGAACCGGGGATTTAGCCCGCTACTTGCCAGATGGCAATCTGGTATTTGTAGGCCGTAATGATCAGCAGATCAAAATCCGCGGTTTCCGTATTGAACCGGGTGAAATCGAAGCGCGATTAACGGAATACCCTGGAGTGCGTGAGGCGATTGTATTGGCATTGGGTAACGGTCAGGATAAACGTCTGGTGGCTTATGTGGTGGCGCCAGCGGATAACGGGCTGGCTAGCCGATTACATCGTCATTTGAGAGCCTTATTGCCTGACTATATGATGCCGACAGCCTTTGTGCGTTTGGATAACTTCCCACTGACACCTCGTGGCAAACTGGATCGTCGGGCGCTACCGGCACCGGATGAAGAAGCTTTTGCTCGCCAGCGTTATGCAGTACCACGAGGGGAAGTTGAGATTATTCTGGCGGCTATCTGGCGCGAAGTACTGGGGGTTGAGCAGATTGGCCGAAACGATAGTTTCTTCGCGCTAGGTGGTCACTCATTGCTTGCCATGCGGATGATAAACCGTGTTGCTAATCATGGTTTGGTTTGTACATTGAATGATCTGTTTCAATTCCCGGTGCTGGCGGAGCTGGCAGCAAAAATAACATCAGATCCGTTGTCTCAACCAAACGGTGCGATATCGGTGCGACCTGATGGAACGGGGCTGCCGCTATTCTTTGTGCCTAGTGGGATGGGGGATTATTCCTATATTTTCGGGTTAGCTCAATATATTCAGGCGGATTACCCGATTTATGCATTGCCTTGGCCGTCCATCAATGCGGAACCAATGTCGACAATGGAACAACAGGCCGCAAGGATGATCACCTTGATAAAAGCTGTTCAGCCAGAAGGTCCGTACCAGATATGTGGTTACTCTTCTGGTGGCATATTGGCTTATGCCATTGTTCAGCAACTATTAAATGCCGGTGAAATCGTCAATTTCTTGGGGCTGATTGATACGCCTGCCCCTCACTATTCCGGGCAGCAGAGCATGTCGCTGAAATTTCAATTTTTTACTGAGTTGGCGAGGCAGGCAGAAGAAGCGCATATTGAAGAGTTGGCAGCACTGTACCAACGAATTGATGAGCTAAGTTTGGTGCAATTGATTGCCGCAGCGCAGGAGTTGGCGTTATACCCGGCAAATCTGTCGTCTGATTTGATTGCTAAACGGTGGCAGCAGATAGAAAATTATGCGCAAATCGTCAGAAATTATCAGCCGCAAGTATTGGCGATAACGTTATATCAGTTCTATGCAATGGAACCTTCTCCACCGCTTCCTGTTGTGATGAATGCTGAACTCTCGCCTTTAAATGTGGAACCGTCGTTAGGTTGGGCACAAATAGTGCCTGATTCTTTACTGCGGTTAGTGCCAATTTCAGGTAATCATTTTAGCTTGTTGGAGGATAATCAGGATAAGACCATGTTAATCCGAGCCTTAAATATGGCATTAACGGTGAGTGGTAAATAAGGGTTTAACCTGTGCTTTCTGCATTAATGCCCAGTCAGAAACTGGGCATTTTTTTAACGTCAGGACAGGTGTAAGTCTGATATTAAATAGAATGTAGGTTAATTATTTAATATTGTTATTATTTTCAATAAATATTATTTGTTTGGAGTTAATGTTACTTATAAAAATATATTTATGATATTTTTATAAAAATAAAATAAATAATTGATCATAATTAGCGAAACGTTATATCTTATGAAAAAGAAACAGATTTTCTGCGTTTAAGGTTTTATTGTGTATTCTTTATAAATAAATTGTCTTTTAGGTAAAAATGTGTCTAAAAATTTTGTACAAATTCTCTCTAATTTGCATGTTAGCCGGGGAGCAGTCTCCCTTTATTTTATGTGCCGGGAACGAAATTGTAGGTGAATGAAATAATGGTGGGATAACCTACTCATTCTTGTATTAAATATTTCAAATAAAGCCCAATCGTTGAGCAGGAATATCTGTTTCTGCCGAAAAGTCATGCTCTTTGGTTACGGTTATATAACGTCACTAATAATTTGCTCTGTTATCTCTTTTTACTGCGGGAAGGCAGAGGATTTGTATTGTTAAAAAAATGAGATGTTCAACCTAACCATTATATCCATCGAGTACGGTTTTAACTTCTATTAAACTAAGGGATTGTTTATGGGGAAATCATCAAGCAGGAGTGCGGAATACTTCTTTACCGGAAATTATTTCGCTGATGACAATAATAATGATATTGATGCCATTGGATTTGGGGGATACATTTATGCCCGTGGAGGGAATGACCATATTACGCTAGGGTCGGTTGCTGCCAAAGTCTATACTGGTACAGGCAATGACACGGTATTCGGTGGTGCAGCATATTTATCGGTTGTGGATTCCACAGGTAATCTGACCGTAAAAGGTGGTGTGGGTTACACCGATATTGATAAAAGTGGTGATGGTGATATTTCATTTTCAGGCGCTGCGGGTGGCGTTGTGATGGAGCATACCGGTGATCATGGAGATTTGGACTTTACCGGCGCGGCTATTTATAACGAAATGAACCGTGAAGGGTTGACGGGTAATATGACTTTCGAAGGTTCGGGCGGTTACAACAAATTATGGCACGAAACCAATCAAGGCAATTTATACTTTAATGGTGCTGGCGCGGGTAATAAAATCGACCGTACTTGGTATAACCGTTACCACGAAAGCCGTGGAGATGTCACATTTAATGGTGCAGGTGCCGCAAACAGTATTAGCTCGCGGATGGAGCGCGGTGATATTGTTTTCGATGGGGTAGGAGCTGATAATCACATTATACGTAGAGGTAAAGAAGGTAATATTATCTTGCATGGTGCAGGGGCATTGAACCGAATTAAGCGTATTCGCCAAAAAGAAGATATCTATGCGCAGACTCGTGGTGATATTTCCTTTGAAGGTATAGGTGGTTATAACAAAATTTATTCTGATGTTGCACACGGTAATATTTATTTCTCCGGTGCGGGTGCTTACAACGAAATATCCAGAGTGGGTATGAATGACGGTTTTCGTGATGAGGTGTTGGAATATGCTAAGGCTCAAGATATCGTATTAACTACAGCAACAATGGGCGGAAGTTGGATTCAAGAAATCCAGCAAGTGACAGGTATTAAATCAACTACTGAACCTGATACTTATCTCTTTGCGTTTGCTGACGAAATGTATACGAAAATTAGCAAAATTCGACTACGAAATGATCCTGAAACCGGCAAGCTCAATTATTATGCCACCTCTTGGTATAAGGAAGGCGATCATCTTGAAAATCTTGCTTCAACGGATATTTCTTCAGGTAATGGATTTATCAATATCAACCGCAATGAGGCTTATCGTCTTTTTAATTTAATTATAGAACATCATCAGCCGATCATTATTCATGCTGTTGAAGAGGGTTTGTTTGAAAACGAGTGGGTTATTTGTGCCAGTGGGGCAACGGTCAAAGCAGAAGATATCACACTCGTTGAGGCAAAAATGGGAGGGCATTCAATCTTTTCCAATAACCAGAAGGTTGATGTTGCTGCGGTGAGATCGAACCGTCAACCAAATACTTATGTGTATGCTAATTATCTGGAGTCATACACTAAAGTGGTAGTGGTTAAATTGGAAAATGATCTTATCACGCAGGAACTCAAATATTTTGCCAGCGCGTGGTATAAAGCGGGTGATCATACCGGTAATTTGGCTAGTGAAGATATTTCGCTGGTGAACGGTTATCACACTATAAGCGCGGGTGGCTGCACACTAAGTCAACTGCAATATTGCCTTAATACAACGATACGTCGTGCTTCTGATCGATTAGCACATACCGAAGAATATAGTCAGCAAGAACTTGTGAATACATCGACTCGTAATGGTGACAGCTTCGGCGATATTCAATTTAGTGGCATTGGCGGCGGAAACGTTATTACCTCCAGCGTCACGCAAGGCCATGTTAATTTTGATGGCGCTGGCGCGGCTAACATCCTTGTTCACCAGAGTCAGCGTGGAGATATGGATGTTAACGCCGGTGGGGCGGCAAATGTGCTTGTGCGGGTTGGGGATGGACGATACCTGGCTCATCTTCTGGCAATGGGTAATATCTCGATCCATAAAGGCAATGGTAATAGCCGGGTGGTGATGCTAGGTGGTTACAACACGCACACGCAGATAGGCAATGGTAGAGCGAGTTGGTTAGGTGCGGGCGGTTTTAATGTCATGACCCAGAAAGGTAATGGCAATGTCTCCTCAGGGCTGGTGGGCGGTGCCAATATACTGACTAAGCTCGGTGCAGGTGATTTGGTTTCCGGTATGCTCGGCGGGGCTAACATTATCACGCATATCAGTGATGATGCTGAAATGTCGAATACCAGGGCAATTGCGTTGGGTGGTGCTAATGTTCTTACTAAGAAAGGGCAGGGCAATGTGTTGGCAGTGATGGGCGGTGGTGCAAATGTTCTGACCCACATCGGTAACGGGAATACGACAGGTGTGATGTTTGGTGGTGCTAATATCCTAACCAAAATAGGGGACGGCGATACCATTGGCACTATGTTTGGGATAGGTAATGTACTTACCCATGTCGGTGGCGGCCAGACTTTGGGTGTGATGGGGGCCGCAGGCAATATCTTTACCAGAGTCGGGGATGGAGTTGCGATTGCAGCCATGATTGGTGCAGGCAACCTCTTTACTCATGTTGGCAAAGGAGATGTATGGGCTCTGATCGGAGGCGCAGTAAACATCTTTACTAAAGTCGGTGATGGTGATGCGTTGGCACTGATGATAGCCGCAGGTAACGTGTTTACCCATATTGGTGAGGGGACGAGTGTGGCCCTGATGCTGGCAAAAGGTAATGTCGCGACTAAAGTGGGTAACGGTATGACGTTGGCCGCAATGATGGGTGGGGCCAATATCTTTACCCATGTGGGGAATGGCAATACCTTTGCTGCCATGATGGGTGGTGCCAATGTGTTGACCAAGATCGGTAATGATCTGACAACCGCCTTGATGGTGGGTAAAGCGAATATCTATTCGCATGTGGGTAATGGCTCCAGTATTGGTTTGTTTGCCGGCGAACTGAACGTGATGACTAAAATTGGTGATGGTACAACGTTGGCGGCAATGTGTGGTCAGGCCAATATTATGACCCATGTCGGCAATGGCTTAACCGGTGTTTTGGCATTAGGAGAAGCGAATATTGTCACCAAAACCGGTAATGATTTTATGGGGGTTGTTGCAGGGGCGAAAGCTAACGTTATGACGCATGTAGGCAACTCAATAACCGCTGGCGTACTGCTTGGAGAAGGCAATATTCTGACCAAAGTGGGAGAGGGGACGACCGTCGGCTTGCTTGTGTCGAACGTGGGGAATGTGATGACCCATGTTGGTCATGGCACAACAGTGGGATTTGCTAAAGGTAAAGCCAATATCATTACCAAAGTGGGGAATGGCACGGGTATTAATGCGGTTTGGGGTGAGGCTAATATCCTGACGCAAAAGGGGCATGGTGACCGTTATAACTTCGCGAAAGGTAAAGTGAACATCATGACCAAAGTGGGTGATGGACAAGAAGTGACGGTCGTTCAGGGTGACGCCAATATTATCACCCATGTTGGCCACGGTGATGATTACACTGGTGCTTGGGGCAAAGCCAACGTCATTACCAAGGTCGGTGATGGGCGCAATGTGGTGCTTGCTAAAGGTGAGGCTAACATTGTGACTCAGGTGGGTAACGGTGACAGTTTTAATGCCTTGTGGAGTGAAGGAAATATTGCCACCAAAGTGGGTGATGGCATGCAAGTTACCGTGGCAAAAAGCAAAGCGAATATCACCACTACTGTAGGTAATGGCTTAAATGTGACGGCGACGCATGGCAACCTGAATGTGAATACTAAAGTGGGTGATGGTGTTTCCGTCAACGCAGCGTGGGGTGAATATAACGTCAATACCAAAATCGGGAATGGTCTTAATATTGCGATCATGAAGGGTAAAGGCAATGCGAATATCCATGTGGGTGATGGTTTGGGTATCAATGCTTCCTATGCACGCAATAACGTGGCGATTAAGGTGGGTAACGGTGATTTCTATAACTTCTCTGTTGCAGAAAGCAATACGCAAAGTCACAAACTCTCTTCCTTCTTTGAACATATCAAACAAACAGCGTTAGGTGTGGGGGGCAGTCAGGCGATCAACTCTCTGGTTCAGGGCAATGAGGCGAATACGTCTGGAACCCATAAAGGCCGAGGGGCGATTAACTTAACCGAAGTTTCTGCTATTAACGGTTTCAAGATAGATGAAATTGCGCCGGTAAGTTCAGATTTAAGCAGTCGTCTGAGTGGTTCTGTCACAGCGGTCGAAACGCCTGAGCTCGAAAATATCCATAATTCATTGAATATTAATGAAAATTATGATTCGGAACAGGAAGCTAATCTGATCATCAATGGTAATTTTGAACAAGGTAATTACGGCTGGCGGACAACTAATGGTATTGAAGCATATCATTCAGCGAGTGCTTACGGTCTTGATAACGAGGGGCATGGAGAGCGGGTCAGTGAGCTTGATACAGATAGAAACACCACGATTTATCAGGATCTACCAAACTTGTTCGAGGGAGAAGTTATTTCACTGAGTTTTGATTTTGCCAATCGTCGTAATGCTTATCTTACCAACAATGGTATGGATGTTTTCTGGAACGGTGAGCAGGTATTCTCAACTTCTGGAGATGCTACTGGATGGCAAAACAAAATGCTGGAGTTGACAGCAAAAACCGGTAGTAACCGAATTGAATTTAAAGGGACAGGTTTAAATGATGGCGTAGGTTATATTCTCGATAATATTGTTGCGAAATCTGAGAGTTCACTACCCGCTAAGGCTGTTATCGAACACGCGAAACAGGATAAAGCGGCGCAAAATGCGTTAAGCGATAAAGATAAAGCTGAAGAAGATCGCCGCATCTTAGAACAAGAAAAAGAGAAACAACTGGCAGCAATTGCAGGTGTTCGGTCTCAATTGGAATTAACGGATCAGGCAGCGCTAAACACCAATGGGCAAGCTCAGCGTGATGCGGTAAAAGAAGAATCCCAAGTAGTAACAGATGAACTGCTCTCGATGACTCAAGGTCTGGATGCACTGAATAACTTTGATAGTTATCACGGTAAATCAGGTGACCAATGGCGTAATCAATTTGCTGCCGGATTACTGAACAATGTTCAGAGTAAATGGGAGCACACCAAATCTACTACACAGGAAGAGTTATTTAATGCTCAGCGAAATGTTACCGGTAACCAACAAAAAGTAAAAACAGCAATTGCGCAATCGGAGGCAGGTATAGCGAAAAGTGAGCAGCATCGTATTGGTGTGCAACGAGATTTAGTAAACGCCCATGAAAAAGCAGAATTAAGAAAGGAAGAAGCACTGTTACAACAGCAGCGAGCAGAAAAAGCTAAAAATGATGCTAAGGTTGCCTGTCAGGAGGCAGAGAATCGAGGCAAACAGGATATTGTCGTGGCTGAGGACAAAGCGGTTCAGGCTCAGACTGATGCGAAGAGCGTGAAGCAGAGTGACAATGCCAAGCCACAGCGACAGCGTATGGGCGTACTTGGTAGTGGTTTGTCTGGAAAGGATTATCAGTCAACGGCTATGCCTGAAACCAGCAGCTATGTTAACTCTGAGTTTGTCGTACAGGCAGATGGGCGATTCAGTGCAGGATTGATAGAAGAAGATCTGACCGTACTGAAAGATGCAAAAAACATGATTGACCGGTTGCAGGTTAATCAGCAATCCCCGTTGGATAAAAATCTGTTGGCAACATCTTCTCAACATCGTGGGGCAATAAAAGGGGATGTGCTACAAAAAATTGATAATAAAATCTTCGATCTTATCGCGGATGGGAAAGAGCTGGAGGCTTATTCATTCCATTTTAGCCAGGATGGTAATGTGTTGGAAAAAATCAGCAAAATCATCCCGGAAATTGGCAATGTGCTCCTGACGAAAGGAGATACCGCAGAGTCTAAAAGGCTCATGAAAGGATTGTGTTTTGCTTTATCTGCCCGTTACTTAATGGAAGAACGAGTACATGGCTCAGGGGGAGGTAAAGCTTATATGCTGTGGTTAAAAGACACTGTAAAAGCCTACAACGACAAATCAGTCAATAAGAAAACCGATATCAACGCCATTGAATCCGTTTTGCTAACCCAATATCGCCGTCAAAATATTGGGCGAGTTATTGAAGATTTATTATCGATGCAATACAGCCAATTGATGGATGGCTCTACCCCAGAAGCTTATAGAAAAGCGAATGCTGCCTATGGTGGCAAGCTGAAAGTCAATGGGTTAACCGGGCCGAATATTAGTAATGCCTTGGATTACTCTGCTGAAGGCTATGAATCCGTCATGGATAAGCTGCGTAATGTAAGAAGGTCGACTTACATGACATTCATGTCTGAAGAGCATGCCATGTCCGTTGTGGTACATAAAAAAATCAATCAAACAGTTTGGTCATTTTATGATCCTAACTATGGTGGCAAATCGTTTGCTAACTATAACGATTTCCGCCGTTTTATGGATACGTTTCATAAAGGGTTTATAACGAGTTATAAATTCCAGACAAGTAAAGAACCTGACCAAAGTTTTTATATTCACTTTAATAAGTTTGAAGAGGGAACCATTGCGAGATATGACGGCGTTTGGAAAACGTCACGCGATGGTGAACAAAACTACGTATTGCGTGCATTGAAAGAGCAAGGCAAGGTATTTAACTTAGGTTCAAACGTCACTGGACGTGTAGTTGATTACCGAGAAGGTGATATCACCTTGGAAGTGACAGCTAAGCAAGGTAAACAAACGAAGAAGGTTCTGGTTGACGTTGAGAGCAACAACTTTAAACAAGCTGCCAACTTTGTGCAGTTGAATATCGATAAAGTCCTCTCTTATCCGGCAGCGAACAGACTCATACTTAAAGTGCCAGTTGAAGGTGATGCGGCGAGCCCTTCACTGGAAAAACTGTCATCAAGTGACATCATTAAAAACAAAAATGCAGGGACGTGGGAGCAGGTGGCTGTCGCACCACAAACTGATGATCGTGTAACCCGTTTTAGTCATCAGATCATTATTCAGATGGAGGATGATCCGGTTGTTGCTAAAGCCGCCGCTAATCTGGCTGGTAAACACCCAGATTCCAGTGTGGTGGTACAACTCGATGCTGACGGTAAATATCGTGTCGTTTATGGTGACTCTGCCAGATTATCCGGCAAGTTACGTTGGCAAATTGTCGGTCATGGCCGTGATATGTCAGAGCAAAATAACGGTCGTCTGAGTGGTTACTCTGCCGATGAACTGGCGGTGAAACTAAAACAGTTCAGTCATGATTTTGAACAAGCGGGTAAACTTGACCATATCAGCATCGTGGGGTGTTCTTTGATAAGTGATGACAAGCGGGACGGCTTTGCCCGTCGCTTTATCACAGAGTTAGATAAGCAAGGTATACGCAGTAATGTTTCCGCCCGCCGTAGCGAAGTCGCGATTGATGCAACAGGCCGTAAATTTACCCGTGATGCCAATAACCAATGGGTTAATAGCTTGTCTGATAACAAAATTGTATTTGAATGGAATAAACAGGGTGAATTGACGCCCCGTACAGAAAGGGTTGTTCGCGGTATTACTGAAAGTGATATCACCCTTTCCAGGGTGGGATACACTGGGGCTGATGCGGTAACGAGAGGGGCAGTTGCCGATTATCGACGTCCTTTTACTGGACCAAAGAAGCGTGAAAATATTATTCAGATTGACTCCAACGATAAATCGAATAATCAGCTTAGCTACTCCGGCAATATTCAGGTCAATGTGGGCGAGGGGGAATTTACGGCTGTTAACTGGGGAACATCGAACATCGGTATTAAAGTAGGTGCTGGTGGTTTTAAATCTCTGGCTTTTGGTGACAATAATGTGATGGTTCATCTCGGTGATGGTGATAGCAAACACAGCTTCGATATCAGTGGTTACCAGGCGCTTGAAGGGGCACAGATGTTTATTGGTAATCGTAATGTCAGCTTTAATCAGGGCAGCAGTAATGATTTGATTGTGATGATGGATAAATCCATTCCAACACCGCCACTAATTAATCCATTTGATGGCGTGATGCAGGTTACCGACGTACTACAAAATATTGCCTACTCTGGCACAGAACAAGATTGGTTAATCGCGCAAGATCAGCAGTGGACAATCGCTGGTGCGGAGAAGTTTGTACAGGATATGTCCAGTTTGGATCAAACCAGCAGTGTGAACTACAAGACGTTGGTTGGTCTGGATTCACAGCATGAACGTAGTGGCCGTGGTTTGAAGCGAGATATTGAAGCGACGTTGAATAAAAAATATCACCAATGGCTAACCAGCAACGTTACTGATATAAGCTCAATAAGCCGTGCAAATAAATTCCGTCAGGTTAATGAGAAGCTGGCTTTTAACTTTGCCGTCGGTGGTCAGGGGGCAGATATTCAGGTAACAGCCGGTAACTGGAATTTTATGTTTGGTGACCATATTCAGTCGATTATGGATACTAACCTGGGTTCGTTGTTTGGTCTGATGACTCAGCAATATTCGGTAACGGGTATGGCGAAGACCACTTTTACCTATCATCCGCAAGACTTGCCGCGTCAGCTTAAGAATAAGCTGCTTGGCCGATTAGCAAATGTAAACGCAGATACTACCTTAGCGGATATTTTTGGCGTGAATTACACCGCAGAGGGTCAAATTGTTTCCCGTACAGGAGAACCGGTTGATAGCGAAGCGATTCTGCAAGAGATGGTAGAGCTTATTGGGGAATTTAGTGGTGATCAGCTGAAAGCTTTTACTAACCCGGAAAAGTTGCTTGATGGTTTGAAAGCGGGCATTGATATGGGTGCGGATGGCATCAGATCATTTACGGAAAGTCATGGCCTGCAAGAGAAAGCCCCTGATGCAAATCGTGAACCAGAATCTTCGGTGAACATCAAGGGACAGCGCGATCAGGCTGATGATAAAGCTAAATCTGCATTTGGCTTTAACTCACTGAATCTGCCTAATCTGTTTGCGACGATGTTCAGTAAAGATAAGCAAACGGAAATGAAGTCTTTAGTCACGCATTTGAAAGAAAACTTGACGACTGATTTGCTTAATATGGAGGAAAAGACCTTTGATTTCCTGCGTAACAGCGGCCATTTGCATGATGATGGCGATATCCATATATCGTTGGGGAACTATAACTTCAACTGGGGTGGTGACGGTAAAGATCTCGGTGCTTATCTGGGCGATAACAACAACTTCTGGGGTGGTCGCGATGATGATGTTTATTATTCAATTGGCACTTCCAACCTCTTTACCGGCGGTGAAGGAAATGATCTGGGTGTCCTGATGGGACGTGAAAACTGGATGTTTGGCGGTAACGGGGATGATACCGCAGTGGTGGCCGGACGGATTAACCATGCCTTTATGGGTGAAGGTAACGACCAGATGTTTGTCTTTGGTGAAGGCGGTTTTATTGATGCCGGTAGTGGCCAAGATTACGTTGTCACCTCCGGCAACTATAACCGGGTGGATAGCGGGGAAGGTCAGGATTATGTTGTCACCATCGGCAATAATAACCAAATTGAGTTAGGTGAAGGCAATGACTTTGCCAGAGTATTTGGCAATAACAACCGGATCGACGGCTATTCCGGCAATGATGCGATAAAACTGATGGGCTACCATGCGGTAATCAACGGTGGAGAAGGTGATGATCACTTGATAGCCGCGGCGATTTCGAAGTTCAGTGAGTTTGATGGCGGTGAAGGTCAGGATCTACTGGTGCTAGGTGGGTACCAGAACCGCTTCCAGGGTGGTTCTGGTGTAGACAGTTTTATCGTTAGCGGAGAGGTGATTGATACGTCGGTCAATGATATCAGCGCAGAAGACATGATATTGCTTAATGGTGTTGACTGGCGAAACCTATGGTTGCAGCGCAGCGGGTATGATCTGATGCTGTTAGTGCAGCGTCAAACTTGGGACAACACTGCTCAGGGGATATTTGAATCAGTAGGTTCGGTTACCTTTAATGATTATTTTAATGGCAATCGTGCCAAATTGGTGACTCAAATAGGTGATAAAAACGCATTAGGGGAGCGCGAATTTACTGCATTGTCAGATAATGTGGTGGATTCTTTGATCCAGGCAATGAGTAGTTTTGCTCCGACAGTCGGTGATAATGGCTTTATTGAGGGGCTGGAGAGCCAAGCGAAAGTGGCTATCGCAACGGCGTGGGCAGATGCCACGATTAGCAAGGGGAAATTTGCCTAATTAAGTTCATGATAATCAAGTGGCTCAAGATAAATGAGCCACTTTTATCGCTAATTAACCGGTTTCCTACATTAATTCTGTATCGGTATTAAGAAAACGATGAATTGCCTTTAAAACTGCGTCTGGTTTTTCTGCGTGAACCCAATGATCGCAACCGGCGATAACCCAAGCTTTGGCTTGTGGAAATTGTCTGGCGATATCATTCCGGTACTCTTCCTGGATATAAGAGGAAAGGCCACCACGAATAAACAGGGCAGGGCGAGGCCATGTAGGGATTTCTTGCCAGCCGATGATCTTTTCATACTGGTTAATTAATACCGGTAAATTGAATTTCCATTCCCCCTGATGGAATGATTTCAGTAAAAACTGAATGACACCTTCTTCCTGAATATTTTCTCGCATAATCTTAGCGGCGTCTTGACGGGATTGAACTCCAGCTTCTGTCACTTTGTTCAGTGCGGTAAAAATTTGATCATGACGGCGAACCTGATAGGCAACGGGGGCTATATCAATAAGAACAATTTTTTCTATCCGCTCTGGTGCTAGTGCGGTCATTGCCATAGCGATCTTACCACCCATGGAATGACCAATGATAATGGCGGACTGAATTTGCAGATGATCCAGCAGAGAAATAACATCTTGTGCCATATTGTGGTAATCCATGTTATTTGCTCGTGGAGATAAACCGTGATTGCGTACATCGACTTGAATGACGGGATAGTATTGCTGCAAATCACGGGCCAAAACCCCAAGATTATTGAGATCACCGAATAACCCGTGGATTAATACCACAGGGGTAGAAGAGAGTGGATTTTCCGGTATCTGCATATGGTAATTTAACGAGTTGTCTAATTTCATGATGAGAATTGTTTTCTTTCAGGTATTGATATCATGCCATGTATATTGTTGTTTAAATTATAAAAAAGCAACCAGACTGTACAATTATAGTTAATAATCTCTTATAATTACATCGTTCTCAAAATGTTCATGTATCAAAAATTTGTTAATTTTTTCATGGTAGTACTTAATGGATTGAAAAACAAACGTTCTTCGAGTAAATAATATTTTTAAATGGAAAATTTTAAATAACTTATGAGATGATTATTAGTTCAGTTATCTTGGCGAGGTTATTTATTGTGTATTTATGTGATCTATATCTTAAAAAATTGTGTGTTAACTTTAATTTTTTGTGAAAAAATGATGAAAATTTACTTTATATTTTATGTATATAAAGATATAGGGTACATTTAACAACAACTACACTGTTCTAATAAGAATAAATAGAATTTAATTTTACACTATGGATTAGGGAATTAAGAAGTGAAGAAAAATTTACTAAAGAGTCTTTATTTTCAAGTTTTGCTCGCAATAACTATCGGTATACTTTTGGGGCATTTCTACCCACAGCTTGGTGCGGAAATGAAGCCATTGGGTGATGGATTTGTTAAATTAATCAAAATGGTTATTGCTCCTGTTATTTTCTGTACTGTTGTAACCGGCATTGCAGGTATGGAAAGTATGAAAGCTGTTGGTAAAACAGGCGCTATTGCACTGGTGTATTTTGAAATAGTTAGCACAATTGCTTTGATTATTGGGCTAATTGTTGTCAATGTTATGCAGCCTGGTGCAGGAATGAATATTGATCCCTCTACGTTAGATGTTAAAGCGGTATCCCTATATGCGGAGAAGGCTACTGAACAAGGGATAATAGCATTTTTACTTGATGTTATTCCGGCCAGTGTCATCGGGGCGTTTGCCAGTGGTAATATTTTGCAGGTTTTATTATTTGCTGTGTTATTTGGTTTTGCACTTCATCGTTTAGGCGAGAAAGGGAAACCAATCTTTAATATTATTGATGGTTTTTCCCATGTTATTTTTGGCATTATCAATATGATAATGCGATTAGCTCCTTTGGGGGCTTTTGGTGCGATGGCATTTACCATCGGTAAATATGGTATTGGTACATTAGTACAATTAGGACAATTAATAGTTTGCTTTTATATCACCTGTATTCTTTTTGTCATTTTTGTTTTAGGAACAATCGCAAAAGCCACAGGGTTTAGTATATTCCGTTTTATTAATTACATTAAAGAAGAATTATTAATAGTATTGGGAACATCATCTTCTGAATCTGCATTGCCGCGTATGTTAGATAAAATGGAGAAAGCGGGATGTCAGAAATCTGTTGTTGGTTTGGTGATACCGACAGGATATTCATTTAATCTGGATGGTACCTCCATTTACCTGACAATGGCTGCGGTATTTATTGCTCAGGCGACGAATACTCATATGGATATTGTGCATCAGATAACGCTATTAGTTGTATTGCTTTTATCCTCTAAAGGTGCCGCTGGTGTAACAGGTAGTGGGTTTATTGTATTAGCTGCGACAATTTCTGCTGTTGGGCATTTACCACTAGCAGGGCTGGCATTAATCCTGGGAATAGATCGTTTCATGTCAGAAGCCAGAGCTTTAACGAATCTAATTGGTAATGGTGTTGCAACGATTGTGGTCGCGAAACGTTGTCGTCAGCTTGATGAAGGCAAATTAAACGAAGCACTAAATGCCAAATAAGCACATCTTTAGGTTTTTATCTATTCGATGACTAATTAATCATAACCACCCGCTGTGCGGGTGGTTATGATTCGAGGTGATGGCTATAAAGGGGACTTTTACGTTTGCCCGGCGAAGCATGACAGGGATATTAACGCCGCGCAGAATATCAAATAGCAGGGCATATTTGAATTACAGGCGGCGGGTCTCGTCGTCTCTGCCCATGGAGGCCAGCGCAAGACTTGTCATGCACAAGCGGCGGTCTATTGAAGTGGGAAGCCTCGCCGTTGACGGTAGGGAGCAGTCACGATGGCTTTTTCCTCTTGTTTCCAAACGTCATTTTAGAGATGGAAGTTAAATCATTTAATTAATAGTTAACCTTATGGCCGTAGCTTGCCAGAATACTTTTCACTCTCTCCATTGTCTCTTTTGCGGGCGGTTTCACACCTTTCAATTGATATTCTTCCCCCATAGTCGTCCATTTATGTTTACCCAGTTCGTGATAAGGCAGAAGCTCGATTTTTTCAATATTTTTCATATCCTTGGTAAATTCACCTAGCCTATGAACGGATTCATCGTCATCCGACCAGCCTGGAACCACAACGTAACGAATCCAAGTTTTCTGGTTACGTTTAGCCAGATAGCAGGCAAATTCCAAAGTGCGGTGATTGGAGACACCCACTAATTTCTGATGGATTTCATCGTTAAGTTGCTTCAAATCGAGCATAACGAGATCTGTGGCATCCATCAATTCATCAATAACCGGGCCATAGCGACGGACAAATCCATTGGTATCAAGACAAGTATGAATACCTTCGGCATGACAGGCTCGGAACCAGTCACGTACAAATTCAGCTTGAAGAACGGCTTCGCCACCTGATGCGGTAACCCCTCCACCTGATGCGTTCATAAAATGACGATAGGTGGTCGCTTCTTGTATCAATTCTTCAACAGTCACGTCTTTACCGCCGTGGGTATCCCATGTGTCGCGGTTATGGCAATAGAGACAGCGCATCAGGCAACCCTGAAAGAAAACAATAAACCGGATACCGGGGCCATCAACGGTGCCACAGGATTCGAAAGAGTGGATACGACCAAGTACCGACATAACAGGTTTGCTCCAAAACTGGCAGGTAAACAAGATAGAGGCCCCAAGATTCAGGGCCTTTGCTAACAGATTATTACATAGATTGGGTGAAAGTACGGGTAATCACATCCTGTTGTTGCTCTTTAGTCAGTGAGTTGAAACGCACGGCATAACCCGATACCCGGATAGTGAGTTGGGGGTATTTCTCAGGATCTTCCATTGCTTCCAGCAACATGTCACGATTCATCACATTAACGTTTAGGTGCTGACCGCCTTCAATGTTTGCTTCATGGTGGAAATAACCATCCAGCAAACCGGCCAGGTTAGTTTTACGTGTTACATCATCTTTGCCTAACGCATTCGGTACAATAGAGAAGGTATAAGAGATGCCATCTTTTGCATAAGCGAAGGGCAATTTAGCCACGGAGGTCAAAGAGGCGACGGCACCTTTTTGATCGCGACCATGCATTGGATTGGCTCCGGGCCCAAATGGTGCACCAGCACGACGTCCGTCAGGGGTGTTACCGGTTTTTTTACCATATACTACGTTAGAAGTGATGGTCAGAACGGATTGCGTCGGTACCGCGTTGCGATAAGTATTCAGTTTCTGGATTTTTTTCATGAAACGTTCAACCAGATCACAGGCGATATCATCAACACGTGAGTCGTTGTTACCGAATTGTGGATATTCACCTTCAATCTTGAAATCAACCGCTAAACCATCTTCATCACGGATCGGTGTCACTCTGGCATATTTGATGGCAGACAACGAGTCAGCAGCGACAGACAGACCGGCAATGCCACAGGCCATAGTACGGTAAACATCACGGTCGTGCAGTGCCATCAGTGCAGCTTCATAGCTATACTTATCATGCATATAGTGAATGATGTTTAGTGCGGTAACATACTGTTTTGCCAGCCAATCCATAAAGTGATCCATGCGGGCCATAACCTTGTCGTAATCCAGCACTTCATCTTTTATTGGCTCTTCTTTCGGGCCAACCTGCATTTTCAGCTTTTCATCCACCCCGCCGTTAATGGCGTACAGCATCGTTTTAGCCAGATTTGCGCGGGCACCGAAGAATTGCATCTGTTTACCCACAATCATCGGGCTGACGCAACAAGCAATAGCGTAATCATCGTTGTTGAAGTCAGGACGCATCAGATCATCGTTTTCATACTGTAAAGATGAGGTATCGATGGAAACTTTTGCCGCGAATTTTTTGAAATTTGTCGGCAGTTTTTCAGACCACAGGATGGTCATGTTAGGTTCTGGTGATGGGCCCATTGTGTATAGGGTGTTCAGGAAACGGAAACTGTTTTTAGTCACCAGCGTGCGTGCGTCTAACCCCATACCTGCCAGCGATTCTGTTGCCCAGATTGGGTCACCGGAGAACAATTCGTCATATTCCGGTGTCCGCAGGAAACGAACCATACGCAGTTTCATCACCAGATGGTCAATCAATTCCTGAGCTTCAACTTCGGTCAGCTTACCTGCTTTCAGGTCACGTTCGATGTAGATATCCAGGAAACTGGAAACGCGACCGAAGGACATAGCAGCGCCATTTTGAGACTTAACCGCCGCCAGATAAGCGAAATAAGTCCACTGTATCGCTTCCTTAGCGTCAATAGCGGGGCCAGAAATATCATAGCCGTATTTAGCCGCCATCTCTTTAATCTGGCCCAGAGCGTGGTGCTGTTCAGCGATCTCTTCACGCAATTGAATCGTCATTGCCAGATCTTCACCGTTTTCCAGTTTTTCCTGCAATGAACTGAACTGGGCTAATTTATCATCACGTAAGAAGTCAATGCCGTATACCGCAACGCGACGGTAGTCACCAATAATGCGACCACGGCCATAGGCATCAGGCAGACCTGTCAGAACACCAGATTTTCGGCATTTCAGAATATCTGGTGTGTAAACATCGAAAACTCCTTGATTATGCGTTTTGCGGTATTCAGTGAAAATCTGTTTCAATTTAGGGTCGAGTTCACGGCCATAAACTTTACATGATCCTTCTACCATTTTAATGCCGCCGAATGGGATTAGGGCACGTTTTAATGGGGCTTCCGTTTGCAGGCCAACAATGGTTTCCAGATCTTTTTCGATATAACCTGCGTCGTGGGAGGTAATCGTAGCAGCAACATCAGTATCAAAATCAACCGGTGCATGAGTGCGGTTTTCGATTTTGATACCTTCCATGACTTTTTCCCATAAGATATCGGTCGCTTTTGTCGAACCTGACAGGAAAGATTCATCACCCTCATATGGCGTATAGTTTTTTTGGATGAAATCACGAACGTTGACTTCATTTTGCCAATCCCCAGGATTAAAATCTTGCCATGCTACAGAGAACTTTTTATTTAATTCAGTCATGATACTTCTGCCTTTGTAATAATCGAACTTTTAAGAAATCAGGCGAGAGAGCTAATTAATGTTTTTGCTCACTACGCAGATAAATTGACCAGTAAGTTAAACCCACCAAAATGGCGCCACCGATAATGTTACCAATAGTGACTGGAATTAAATTGTTAGTAATAAAGTGTGAAATGGTGAGTTGAGAAAATTGTTCAGGTGTTGCCCCCACGTTAATCCAAAATTCAGTTGGTGCGAAATGCTTAATAGCAATGCCAAGCGGGATCAAAAACATATTCGCAATACTGTGCTCAAAGCCGCTGGCAACAAACATACTTACTGGCAAAATCATGGCGAATATTTTGTCCATTAAACTACGTCCGGCATAACTCATCCAAACAGCGAGGCAAACCATTAAATTGGCGAGAATGCCTAAAAATAACGCTTCAATAAAAGAGTGGTGCATTTTATGGTTTGCTGTTTGCAAGACATTCAAGCCCCACAATCCGTCGGCAACACGATATTGACCGGCAAACCAGATAATGGCGACGAAAAATAGCGCGCCAATCAAATTACCTAAATAAACGTTGAGCCAGTTTACCATCATTTGATGCCAGGTTATACGCCCGGTGGCTTTGGAAATAATCGTCAACACAGTGGAAGTAAATAAATCTGCTCCGCAAACGACTACTAACATTAATCCAAGGGAAAAACAGATGCCGCCAACTAATTTAGCTAGCCCATAAGGGACAGATGTGGTCCCTGTCGTTGCGGTAATATAAAAGACGAATGCAATAGAAATAAAAATCCCGGCAATTATTGCTGACAGATAGGTAATGGCAATAGGTTTAGTGGTTTTATAAACACCAATGTCATTGGCGACTTGTGTCATTACCGCAGGTGGTAATAGGTTAAAGGGGGTGTCAGCTTTCATACCAACATTCTCTTTATGATGAATAAGTTACGGTACGTAACGATACTAACAAAGGTTTGAGAGAGGGAATTTGATATAGATCATAATTCCCTGAGAGTCGGCTCTGTTTTGGGGAGTGAAAATGGTTTAAATTCAATTTAACTTATTGATTTTAATTAAATAAAAAAATTTTAAAATTTATGATATTTTTTTATTTAACCGATGAGGGAAAACCTAATAAGTAAAATTACAGGTCAAATTGTTGTTTATTTGTTGTTGAAAATAAATTTAATTTAACCTGAATTTTACTTTTAATTATGAATTGTCTTTTCTACAATTTTATTTTGCGTTCCAGAAATCGCATTTTGCTTTTTGCAGCTTCTCATAAGCAGTCAATAAAGCCTGATGAGCGGGCAGTGATTTTAAATCTGCATCAACTGACCACAGACCATAAAAACAGTGTTCACCAGAAATAACTGCTGATGCAGCTTCAACAGCATCTTGCCCGTACATTTTTACGAATGCTTGATAATATTGTGCAGGCGCTTTATCCGCTTCCAGAGCAAGTAAAAGCAGGGTTTGCAAACAGCGATAATAATTAGCGCGTTCGGCCGTAAAGATTGAGGCGTTAAAATCTTGGGTCCATTCTACCCAAATTAAAGCTTGTTCCAAATCACCGCCAGCCAGTGCCAACATGGATTTCAGTTCACCAATCCGTAAATTGCTCCAGCCATTATCTTTACCCACCGCAATGCCAAGCAACTCACGGACACGGGTAAAATCATCCAAACCTTCTTCATCTAATTGCTCAATCAGGGCCAGATATTCTTCGGCTTGCCATTGGCTGTCCGGTAACGCTAATAAAGTTTCCCGCAAATGGATTCCCATCGTGTTATTAGCAAGATGTAAATCTTCCACAGGGTAAATGTCAGACATTCCTGGAACTAAAATACGGCAGGCATAAACACCGAGGTGCTCGTAGTCAGCAATATAAACTTCAGTATCCAATTGTTTGAAGATAGCCATCAACGTAGCGAACTCTTCTTCGGTGGTGCCGCTGAAATTCCAGTCAGAGAACGCATAATCAGCATCTTGTTTAAATAAATCCCAACTGATTAAACCGCTCGAATCAATAAAGTGAGTTTCCAGATTGGTATGTTCTGCCACTTCTTCATTATCGAAAGTCGGCGCATTGAACACATCCAGATCTTTCAAACTGCGTCCTTGTAATAATTCGGTCACAGTACGTTCCAGTGCTACACCAAATTCAGGATGCGCACCAAAAGAGGCGAAACAAGTCCCATTATTAGGATTAAACAACACCACACAAATAACCGGGAACTGCCCACCGAGGGAAGCGTCATAACAATAGAGCGGGAAACCTTCATCCTGCAATTTACTGACAGCGGTAACAATACTAGGATAACGATTCATCACTTCCTGGGGAATTTCTGGCAGGCTGATGCCTTCGGCGATAATACGATTTTTCACATAGCGTTCAAAAACTTCAGATAATCCCTGAACTCTGGCTTCATTCATAGTGTTGCCGGCTGACATACCATTGGAAACATAGAGATTGCCAATAATATTCATCGGAATATAGACGGTATGGTTATCAGATTGACGGGTGAATGGCAGGGAGCAGATACCACGCTCTTCATTACCTGATTGCAGATCGACTAACTGACTGGCGCATAACTCATTGTCAGGATTATAAAATTGGTGTAACCGGTCATCCAGAATGCCTGCTGGCAGAGAATCATCGTCCGGTAAAGCAAACCATTTTTCATTCGGATAATGGACAAAATCACCGTTAGCGATAGCTTCGCCTAAATAGAAATCAGCAAAAAAATAGTTGGTTGACAGGCGTTCAAAATACTCCCCTAAAGCAGAAGCTAAAGCGGCTTTCTTGCTGGCGCCTTTGCCATTGGTAAAACAGAGAGGACAATCGCGGTCACGGATATGAACTGACCAGACATTGGGAACCGGATTCAGCCATGAAGCTTCTTCAATATTAAAACCAAGATGTTGCAGTTTTTGCTGAAAACGGTTGATTGAGTCTTCCAGTGCGGCGTCTTTGCCGGGAATAAAGGTTTGCGTCATGGTATTCACTTATGAGTGCTCGTTATGGGGCGCTCATCATACGAGTTTTTTTTCAGTAGCTAAAGTCTGGTATGTATCACAGATTTATTGTTATCATCATCCATAATCTAACAGGATATTTTTTATTAAGGAAGAAGCATGAAAAAGATGAAACACACAGCTTTAGCCAGTTTATTGGCATTAATTAGTGGTTCTGCTTTTGCTTTACCAAATATTACACTTTTGGCGACCGGAGGAACGATTGCGGGTGGCGGTAAGTCCGCAACCCAGTCCAGCTATGTTGCTGGAAGAGTTGCTATTGATGAATTAGTCAATGCTGTTCCTGAGATCAAAAATATCGCCAACCTAAAAGGTGAGCAGGTGGTGAGTATTGGCTCGCAAGATATGAATGATCAGGTATGGTTGACATTAGCGAAAAAAATCAACGCTGAGTGTGATAAGACCGATGGTTTTGTTATTACCCACGGCACCGACACAATGGAAGAAACCGCTTACTTCCTTGATCTGACTACCCACTGCCAGAAACCCATTGTCATGGTTGGAGCGATGCGTCCATCTACAGCGCTTGGCGCCGATGGCCCGTTAAATCTATATAACGCTGTGGTTATTGCGGGTGATACAGCATCTGCCAAACGCGGTGTGTTAATGGCAATGAATGATGCGGTTATCAGTGGGCGCACTGTGGTGAAAATGAGCACCACTGAAGTTCAGGCGTTCCAGCCAATTAATGCTGGAGCTGAAGGCTTTGTTCATAATGGCAAAGTCAATTATTACGCTGACGCTAAACTGAGAGCTAATAAGGCGATTTTTGATGTCAGTAAACTGGATAAACTGCCAAAAGTAGGCATTGTCTATAACTATGCCAATGCGTCTGATCTGCCGGCAAAAGCGTTTCTGAGTGCGGGTTACCAAGGCATTGTCAGTGCCGGTGTAGGTAACGGTAATATGTACAAGGCGATTTTCGATACCTTGGCCCTGGCGGCTAAAGATGGGGTGGTGATCGTCAGATCAAGCCGTGTACCGGTAGGATATGTCACTCAGAATGCGGAAGTGGATGATAGCAAACATGGTTTTGTCGCTTCTGAACGCTTGAATCCGCAAAAGGCCAGAGTGCTTTTACAATTAGCTCTGACTGAAACACGTGATCCGGTGAAAATTCACGAGATGTTTGTGAAATATTGATTCGTGATTCAGAGATAACAATAGGGCGCAGAATGCGCCCTAATATTTCCTCCTCTTCTTCCGAAAATACCTTTCGTATAATATGGGAAAAGTTTTCTCATCTGCTTATATTTAAATGCAGCCGATTGTATAGGAATGTCTCGATGTGGTAACACGACTTTCTCTTTGTTGATCCTATAAGGCGATGTATATTCATGTGCAAACCTTTCTTCTTGTGTAGGTTTTGTGATCCATGTTATCAACTCCGAGTGGTTAGTTCCTTATATAAGGAATGAAGTAAGTAATATAACTGTTGTTCCGTCTTGGGATGTTAGATATCTTGCTGCACTAACAAGTTTAGAGACGGAGCTGGGTATAACATTTTTATATATTCTCATAAAGAAGAGTCTTCCTACATATACCCCTGTCACAAGAGGTATCCTTATGTGGTTAATTGAATTAGCAATCATGGGACGGCTTGTTAGGAAGTGACTAAAAATGATATTTTGGTAAAAATTTTACCGAAACTAAACGTGACTAGAATTATTGTTGCTCATAGAGAATCCACTATTCAAAGTGCTGATAGAGTTATTCATTTAAATTCTGAACCCAAATGATAAGTGTAGAACTAAAGGTTGCATAATATTAACCCGGTGGCAATTTCGATCTGGTATAAGTTCAGTAATCATACGCCCTTAGGAGCCAATGTAGTTAAGGCCCTTTAATATTTGGAGTAGGGAATGTCAAATGTAGGCCGGTTTGCATCAAGCGAGGGAACGCGCTGATTAAAACTAGCAATTGAAGGTAGCGTTCTGTTTGATAAGGTGGTTAAGGTATTTATTTGTACGGCAATTTGCCGAATAATTTGAATCGAGGTCTATTATGGCTACTTCCACCTCGCGTTTTGAGGCGCGTATGAGTCCTGATCTACATGATCTAATTAAACGAGCCGCTGAAATTCAAGGATGTACTATGACTGATTTTGTTGTGTCTGTTGTACATGATGCTGCACAGCGTGCGATTGAGCAGTCAGAAGTACTCGGTTTGTCTCTGGCCGATCAGGAATGTTTTGCGCAGGCATTGCTGAATCCACCGGAATCGACTCCGGCGCTTGAACGTGCATTTGCACGGCACCGCTCTTCGTTACGATCAGAATGAATTACGGTCAGAATGAGTGCTTGTTGACGCAAAAGATGATAATGCAGTGCGGTTTTACCGATATCATAGCTTTATTGCTTTACCCGATTCGCCATTCACATTATTCCTTCCTCTCATAGCTGTAGATAAAAAAGAGAAAAAATAAGCATTTCACCTGTAATAGCGCTGAATGAACAAGTTTATTGGCTATTTTTGCGGTAGTTTTGTTCAACGTTTGAATAACCGTTGCAGCAATGAAATGGGAATGGTACAACCGATATATCAGATTATTTATTGTTATCAATCATTGTTATTTCGTCAGAATAAGGTGAGGTAAATGAATCAGGTATATAATTTCAGTTCTGGTCCCGCTATGTTACCGGTTGAAGTATTGCGTAGAGCTGAACAGGAGCTCTGTAACTGGCATGGTATTGGGACTTCAATTATGGAGATCAGTCACCGAAGTAAGGAATTTATCGCAGTGGCAAAGGAAGCTGAACATGATCTGCGGGATTTATTATCAGTGCCTGAAAACTATAAGGTATTGTTCTGTCATGGTGGCGCCCGCGGTCAATTTGCCGCTATCCCAATGAACCTGTTGGGTGACAATGTTAAAGCCGATTATATTGATGGCGGTTATTGGGCTGCATGTGCAGTTAAAGAAGCCAAAAAATACTGCACGCCAAATGTGATTAATATCAAAACCGAAATTAATGGCTTGAAAAGCGTTAAACCAATGCGTGAATGGTCATTGAGCGATGATGCGGCTTATGTTCATTATTGCCCGAATGAAACTATTGATGGTATCGCCATTCATGAACAGCCAGATTTTGATGATAATAAAGTTATTATTGCCGACTACTCTTCTTCTATTCTTTCCGGGCCATTGGATGTGAGCCGTTACGGTATGATTTATGCGGGAGCGCAGAAAAATATTGGTCCTGCTGGTATCACATTGATTATTGTGCGTGAAGATTTATTAGGCAAAGCCCGTAAAGAAACCCCGTCTATTCTTGACTATGCTGTTCTGGCAGAGCATGACTCCATGTTTAATACACCGCCGACGTTTGCCTGGTATCTCTCTGGCTTGGTCTTCAAATGGCTGAAAGAGCAAGGTGGGGTACAAGAGATGGCAAAACGTAACCGAGCTAAGGCTGAATTGCTTTATGGTGCGATTGATAATAGTGATTTTTATCGCAACCAGATTGCCCCTGAAAATCGTTCTCTGATGAATGTACCGTTCCAGACGGCAGATGCCTCACTGGACAGCAAGTTTCTGGCAGAGGCTGATGCACAAGGGTTGCAGGCACTGAAAGGGCACCGGGTTTCCGGCGGTATGCGCGCTTCTATTTATAATGCGATGTCGATAGGAGGGGTTCAGGCTTTAGTTGATTTTATGGCTGATTTTGAGCGCCGTAACGGCTAATTTGTCAACTATTACCGGGAACAATGGTTCCCGGCCTATTCAAGGTAAAAAATATTTCCTCAAACGTAAAAATGACTCAATAATTAAAACAATGTAATCCAGAATCGGAGAGCCCGTTATTTATGCAATCCTTGATGCTACAACCTATTTCCTCCATTAACGGAATTATTAACCTGCCAGGGTCAAAAAGTGTTTCCAACCGTGCACTATTATTGGCGGCTTTTGCTAAAGGTACTACCTGCTTAACTAACTTGTTGGACAGTGATGACATTCGCCATATGCTCAATGCCTTGGCTGAGTTGGGCGTCAGTTATCGTTTATCTGATGATCGCACCCGTTGTGAAGTTGACGGTATTGGTGGGTTGATTACCCATAAAGGCCCGATAGAACTGTTTCTTGGTAATGCCGGCACGGCAATGCGCCCTCTAACCGCCGCGTTATGCCTGGGTAAAAATGACGTCGTTCTTACCGGCGAACCCCGAATGAAAGAGCGTCCAATTGGTCACCTGGTGGATGCTTTGCGTCAAGGGAGAGCAGAAATTGATTATCTGGAGCAGGAAAATTATCCGCCGTTACACATCAAAGGGGGTTTTGTTGGCGGCAAAATGACGGTAGATGGCCGGGTTTCCAGCCAATTTCTGACCGCATTGCTGATGGCAGCGCCATTGGCGGAACATGATTCTGAGATTCATATTGAGGGGGAATTGGTTTCCAAACCTTATATTGATATCACTCTGGCATTGATGAAAAGTTTTGGTATTACCTTAAATCACGATCAATATCAGATTTTCCATATTAAAAGCCAACAGCAATATGTTTCTCCGGGTCACTATTTGGTTGAAGGTGATGCCTCTTCTGCTTCCTATTTTCTGGCGGCCGCGGCAATTAAAGGTGGCACTGTGCGCGTAACCGGAATTGGTAAAAATAGCCTGCAAGGAGATACCAAATTTGCCAATGTACTGGAGAAAATGGGGGCGAAAATTCGTTGGGGTGATGACTTTGTTGAATGTGAACGTGGCACCCTTACTGGCATTGATATGGATATGAATGAGATCCCTGATGCTGCTATGACCATTGCAACCACTGCGTTGTTTGCGGCAGGGGAGACCGTCATTCGCAATATATACAACTGGCGGGTAAAAGAAACAGATCGGCTCCATGCGATGGCAACTGAATTGCGTAAAGTCGGTGCGGAGGTGGAAGAAGGCGTTGATTACATTCGCATCACACCGCCACCAAGATTATTACCTGCTGAAATTGGTACCTATAATGATCATCGAATGGCGATGTGTTTCTCGTTGGTGGCGCTGTCCGATACACCGGTTACCATTCTCGATCCAGGTTGTACAGCAAAGACCTTTCCTGATTATTTCAATCAGTTGGAGAGATTAAGCCAGCGAAAGTCATAATTATCGATTATTATGATTCAATAAAGCGTATTTCTTTGATCAAAATCTATCTATGCCCTATGGATTTCAAGATGCATCGCGACGGCAAGGGAGTGAATCCCCGGGAGCATAGCGAACTATGTGACCGGGGTGAGTGAGCGCAGCCAACAAAGAGGCAACTTGAAGGATAACGGGTATACATGGCATGCGCTTATTTCGTTCACTCTGTGAGTGCGTATAATAAACGGCAGATATTGATTATTTTATTGAGTAAATATTCAGCATCTGGTGAAGTGTTAACTTGCCATGCTAAAGGAGAACAATAATGGTGGCGATAGCCCCAGTAATAACTGTTGATGGGCCAAGCGGTGCAGGTAAAGGAACATTATGTCAGGCACTGGCAGAGGCTTTAGGTTGGCAACTGCTTGATTCAGGTGCTATTTATCGAGTGTTGGCACTGGCAGCGATTCATCATCAGGTGGATATCCAGTCTGAAGACGCGTTAGTTCCTCTGGCTGCTAATCTTGATGTGCGCTTTGTCCCTAGAAAAGGGAAGCTCAGTGTGATGCTTGAGGGCGAGGATGTCAGTAATGAGATCCGTACCGAGACGGTCGGCAATACTGCCTCGCAGGCGGCTGCTTTCCCACGAGTTCGTGAAGCGTTGTTACGGCGTCAGCGTGCTTTTCGGGTTGCACCGGGCTTGATTGCGGATGGCCGTGATATGGGAACTGTGGTGTTTTCCGACGCTCCGGTAAAAATATTTCTTGATGCCAGTGCAGAAGAACGCGCACGCAGACGTATGCTACAGTTGCAGGAAAAAGGCTTTAGTGTTAACTTTGAATGTCTTTTGTCCGAGATACAGGAACGTGATTACCGTGACCGTAACCGGGCAGTTGCGCCGTTAGCGCCGGCTGAAGATGCATTAATATTGGATTCAACCAGTATGTCTATCGAAGAAGTTATCGACAAGGCGCTAAATTATGCGAAAAAAATTCTCTCAATTACCTGAGCGATTTTAAGTTTTTAGCTTATAATTGATGACGATGTACTAAAAATTAGGTACTCGGGTATCGAATTTTTTCGCAAACCAAACAACCCTGTTACAGGGAATTGTAGCAGGGCATGTAAAACAACCCCATTCGGCGGGAAGCTAAATGGACGTTAAATTAAAATCTTGAAGATCATTAACATGACAGAATCTTTTGCTCAACTCTTTGAAGAATCCCTGCTATCTATTGAAACTCGTCCAGGTGCTATCGTTCGTGGCATCGTTGTTGCTATTGATAAAGATGTTGTATTGGTTGATGCAGGTCTGAAATCAGAATCCGCTATTCCTGTAGAACAGTTTAAAAATGTTCAGGGTGAGTTGGAAATCCAGGTCGGTGATGAAATTGATGTTGCGCTAGACGCTGTTGAAGATGGTTTCGGTGAAACTGTTCTGTCTCGTGAGAAAGCAAAACGCCATGAAGCGTGGCTGATGCTGGAAAAAGCTTACGAAGACGCAGAAACAGTTACCGGCATCATCAACGGCAAAGTAAAAGGCGGCTTTACTGTTGAATTGAACGGTATCCGTGCATTCCTGCCTGGTTCTCTGGTTGATGTTCGTCCAGTTCGTGATACAACTCACCTGGAAGGTAAAGAGCTTGAGTTTAAAGTCATCAAACTGGATCAGAAACGCAACAATGTCGTAGTTTCTCGTCGTGCTGTTATCGAATCTGAAAACAGTGCAGAACGTGATCAACTGCTGGAAAACCTGCAAGAAGGTATGGAAGTTAAAGGTATCGTTAAGAACCTGACTGACTACGGCGCATTTGTTGATTTGGGCGGTGTTGATGGCTTGCTGCACATTACTGATATGGCTTGGAAACGTGTTAAACATCCAAGTGAAATCGTCAATGTGGGCGACGAAATCGCAGTTAAAGTACTGAAATTTGACCGTGAACGTACCCGTGTATCTCTGGGCCTGAAACAACTGGGCGAAGATCCTTGGGTAGCAATCGCTAAGCGTTATCCAGAAGGCACTAAACTGACTGGTCGCGTAACTAACCTGACTGATTACGGCTGCTTCGTAGAAATCGAAGAAGGCGTTGAAGGTCTGGTACACGTTTCAGAAATGGATTGGACCAACAAAAACATTCACCCATCCAAAGTGGTTAATGTTGGTGACGTTGTAGAAGTTATGGTTCTGGATATCGACGAAGAACGTCGTCGTATCTCCCTGGGTCTGAAACAGTGTAAAGCTAACCCTTGGCAGCTGTTTGCTGAAACTCACAACAAAAATGACCGTGTTGAAGGTAAGATCAAGTCTATTACTGACTTCGGTATCTTCATTGGTCTGGATGGCGGCATTGATGGCTTGGTTCACCTGTCTGACATCTCCTGGAACGTTGCCGGCGAAGAAGCAGTTCGTGAATACAAAAAAGGTGATGAAATCGCGGCTGTTGTTCTGCAAGTAGATGCAGAGCGTGAGCGTATCTCTCTGGGCATTAAACAACTGGCGGAAGATCCATTCAATAACTACCTGTCTGTGAATAAGAAAGGTGCTATTGTGACTGGTAAAGTGACTGCGGTTGATGCTAAAGGCGCTACAGTAGAATTGTCTGACGGCGTTGAAGGTTACCTGCGTGCATCAGAAGCTTCTCGTGACCGTGTTGAAGATGCAACGCTGGTTCTGAACGTGGGTGATGCAGTTGAAGCTAAATATACTGGTGTTGATCGCAAAAACCGCGTTATCAATCTGTCTGTTCGCGCTAAAGACGAAGCTGACGAAAAAGACGCTATCGCTTCTGTGAACAAACAAGAAGACGTAAACTTTGCTAACAATGCAATGGCTGAAGCTTTCAAAGCAGCGAAAGGCGAATAATTCAAGTGAATAACGGTGGATAACACGGAAGTGTTATCCAGGTGCGGTAGTTTAGGGAGGTACTTATGACCAAGTCTGAATTAATTGAAAGACTTGCTGGCCAGCAATCTCATATTTCGGCCAAAACCGTTGAAGATGCAGTGAAAGAAATACTCGACCACATGGCAATAACATTGGCAGATGGTGAACGTATAGAGGTGCGCGGATTCGGCAGTTTTTCTCTTCACTACCGTGCTCCGCGCGTAGGCCGTAACCCTAAAACCGGCGATAAAGTGGAATTGGAAGGTAAATACGTTCCCCACTTTAAACCTGGCAAAGAGTTACGTGATCGCGTGAATATCTACGATTAAGTTTGAAGATAACAAGTTATTGCTTATTCTAAACGGCGCTTTCGATGCTGTTTTAGATTCATAATAAAGTGCTGGCCTTTCTGGTCAGCACTTTTTTGATCTAATCAAGGCTCATATAAAAAGAGCTGATTTTTATACTGAGAAAACCTACCCCATAATCCTGTCAATTTGACATTGTTTCCCTAAGGCAATAACGAAAAAAATTAAAGAATGGCGAGCTAAAAACGGTACACCGGGCTTTAAAAAGTAGCGGTTTGAAACGCCCAATAGGTCGTTCGTTCTTATAAGGTTATTGGTCTAACTGTAAGTGAGTTCTTAGCCTAAGGTATTGGTTCTTATGATAATCAGCCATTCGCCTTAACTTTTCATCAAGAAACATATCCGGCAGCTCGTAATCATCCCGGTGTTCAGAAAGATTAACGTGAAGTGATTCAAGAACTTTATAGAGTTCAATCCCATACTTCACAAGACAGTGACGCCGGGCTCGTTCTTGTAGCAGATAACCAAAGTTTTCAATATATTTTCTGGCTGTTCGAAAATCTTCATGCTCAAGTTTTTCCAACAGGAAGTAGTAAGCAGGGATCATCAGGCTTTTGATGCGCTCTTTCTCGACCTCAATATCGTCTTTGTGTCCTTATCGGTCAGAAGGCATATTGCAATAGATGGGAGATCAAGAGGGTTGTTATAATGAGGTTCAACGTTGAATACTTTGGCGATATTTTCAACATTGTTTCGTTTTGTTACATAATCAACATCAACAGAAGTTATGAAAACTTCATTAGGTAAATTATTTTTCGAGTATTTATGAAGGTATGTATTTACCCAGTAGCGCACAGCTTGACCACCAACAGTGATTGCTGGCCCTGCTAAGCTATCAGCGTTTTGGATTAACTCTTGATTAAGCAAATAAATTTGCTCAGAAGGCGGTATGTGTTCAACCGTCATAAAAAAGAACCAAATATTATAAACACTTGGCTCATTATATCATGTTCGGTACAGGGGAAAGAATCAGAAGTTCGGAGCCATACCAGCAACGGAACTACCTGATGGCACACTTAAAGCAGGTCTTTGTATAACAGGCTGTGGAGTCGCATGACCACTCCTCTGCTCTTTTACACGCTGAGTGTAGGCAACATGTTGTGCTTTTTTGATATCAGGTACATTCATCTTGAAGTTCGCCCTACGAGAGAATTAATTTAAAAAATCCTTGCACAAAATATATGCCAAAGTCGTAGCAACTTCAACTAAGTTTGTTTGATCATTTTTTTAATGGCGTAAACGCCTTATCGGATAACACAATGGAACGGGGGCAAGAAATTGAGAATATCCTTGCCGTAGTTCTTGAATTTAATGCGTGTGTCGAGAATCGTTACCGCTCCGGTATCCTCTGTTCAGTACGGATAAGACGTTCCACAGCTTGATACCAATCCTTCTCGTTTAATTAACAATAAATAATGAAATCAGAGCAGTTATTTTAAATAAGGTTTCATAATAGTGCTACACCCATTTTTTTGTCTTCCTGGTTCTTGCTGTGATGAAAACGATCTCAAAAAGGCATCAACATAATTAAGCAACTGCCACATAAATTGACAACTATGATTTCGCGTTACTGTCTCACGGAGCGATTCCTGCGTCATAATCATCAGAAAAAACACGGATTTTGGCACCGACATTGATGATGGAAAGCGGACTTTGGTGCTGCTTTCCTCTTGGTGCCACCATATTATAAAACCACATTTTGTTGTGGAGTTAATGGCATGAAACCATCAGTAGCTTTGGCTGCCAATCGGGAGGCCATCCGTCGTGTAGTGGAGTCTCATCGTGCCCGTAATGCCCGTGTTTTTGGGTCTGTTATACACGGTGATGACACCGAGGACAGTGATTTAGACATCCTGATTGACCCGACGCCGGAAACCACTCTCTTTGACATTGGCGCGATCCGGCATGAGTTGTTGCAACTGCTCGGTGTGCCAGTGGATGTGCTGACTCCGAAGGCACTACCAGAGAAATTCAGGGCGACCGTTCTTGCCGAGGCTGTGCCTGTATGAGCCGTGATCAGCAGCGTCTTGTCGACTATCTGGCGCACACCTAGAAGCCATCAAGCGTATCGACAGCTGCTCTACCGGGGCTTTACCAGCAAGTTCTAGAAGTGATGCCTAAGGATCTCCACGAAATTTAGTTTGATTAAAAACGTTATTAGAGCCTCAGGCATGGAATTTCCTGATTTAATGAAAATTCAGATTAAATAATGTTATTGAATATGAGAAGAAATAGATTCCAAGCATAATGAGAATAACACCGCTGGTGTAATTAATAAACTTGATAACACGATGACTGAGCATTTTCCTGGAGAAGAATATAATAATATTAATAAAGGCAACCCAAACAATAACGCCAATAATGGTCCCTATTGCACCAATAGCTAAACTATATTTACCTGATGCAATATTGTTGAGTTGTGCACTGACAGACAGCCAAAAAATAACATTATATGGATTTAATAGTGTTAACAATACACCATCAAAAAATTGTTTATGATAGGGTTTTGAGATGATATTGATATTTTCCTCATTTTTCTTATTTATGAAGCTGGTAATACCAAACCAAATGACCATTAATGCCCCTAAAAAACCCAAAATAGGCATAAAAATAGTATTGGAAAATAATTGTAATATACCAAAGCCTAAAAGTAACAAATAAATTATATCGGCAAAACAAGCACCTAAACCAAAAACTACTGCGTGAAGACAACTGATATTCAAGTGCCTACGCATAATTTCTATATTTATAGGTCCAACGGGAGCCGCAGCTCCCAATCCTAAAAGAAAAAATGTTCCTAATGTACTGATTACATCAACCATATAATTAATTCCATAACATGAGATGTTTATTTAGTGATAATCCAATGAAGCTTTGTAATGATATTCTGCACCCTTCGGAAAAACTACGAATAGCATGGGGTTTCCTGGTATTTATTATGATCAAATCTCCTTGTTCTGGTTTAATAAGGACAGATGGCGGAAGCGTGCCTCGCCAATCATTTTCTGCATTATCTTCAATTAACTTGGTGATAGGAATCTCAGGAACATCCCACAGCTCCAGCTCTCCTCCAGTTGCAGGCATTTTTATGTATATATTCACTGAGAATTGCCCCAACAAATTGACGGATTGTTGTTGAAGTCCATCAAAATGAGGTTGTTTTTCAACCATGAAAGAGCGTTCTGGTCTGTTCATTACTCTAGCAATCCCAGCATGCATCTTTTTACCTTCAAAGTTGGCAATACTGGCCCCTGCGGACCATACTTCGTCCAGTTCTAAACGAAATTTATCGAAAGGGGCTAACATTGGAGCACAGAAATTTCTGACGTTTCTGATGGCAGGTAGCGCATTTTCAAAATATTTTTTATAGCTATCGCTATCTTTGGGGTGACCAAAAGTTGTATTGTAAGACGGACCAATTCTATCAACACCATAATCAACTAAAACAACTTCATCTCCTTTTTTCAAATCATGGGGATGGCATTCTAGATTTTCATGGGAGAGGAAAAAATCAGAAAGCTTGTTTGCGATATCACTATTAACATATTTTTTTATATGGATTGCTAACACTTCGTCATTAAATAATTTAGTAAGATAATTTTCTTGTAGAGAGTCAGACACAATTATTTTGTTTTTCATAAAAACCACCTTATTGTATTTAACATGATTTTTTGATTATTTTCCATATAAAAATAGAATGGAAATATTAATTTAGTATCATTCAAGTTCAATCAATGCGATCTTAATCACAAAACAAAAAGTGGGTACTCATTTAAGTAGTTTAACTAATTCAGTATTCAATAATTGATGTAATCTCTGGTAATAATGATTTTTTACTATTTTACGTATGATTAGATTAATTATTTTATTAATCTATAGGATTGGTTAATAATTTCAAAAATGGATTTAGTGTTTAATTATAATAATAAGTGGATAATGTAACTTTTAGTGAGTTTTTATATCTGTAATGAGGATGTAGACAAAACCTTACCAAATATTTTATTTGATATCAGGATCGCAATATTGCATTTGCTATACCTAATAGATTTCGAGTTGCAGCGAGGCGGCAAGTGAACGAATCCCCAGGAGCATAGATAACTATGTGACTGGGGTGAGTGAAAGCAGCCAACAAAGCAGCAGCTTGAAAGATGAAGGGTATATCAATATAACACATAGTTGGTAATTAGCAGGTGGGATTTTCTGTATTTGCGAAGCTGTTCGCATATATTTGTGAAATGATTATTAGCCTGAAATTAATCTGCGAAGGTGTTTGATAATCTTTTTTGTGCTTCTGGCTGCTTTGTAAAAAATAAGGAATACTCTGCTGGAAAAATAAAAGGGTAAGGATGAATAAGGATGTGGTTTTCAGTTGTGATAAATAAGATAACAACAAATTGGAAACAACCTATACCAATCATTAGCGTGAATCAGGCTGCAATAGCTATTATTGTCGGTATTGTACCCTTGCTTTTTCTGCCTGAGTTACCACAGCAATGGCAGATTATGACATTGTTATTACTGGCGCTATTCTACTTATTTTTGCCATTTTGTCTTTGCCGGATGGTTTCAATTTCATTACTGGCATTTCTTATTGGGTGTTGGCAGGGAAATCATCTGCTCGAACAGATAATCTATTTTAGTGAAAAAGCGCATTTATCACGGGTTATTATTGAAAGTTTATCATTAGATAATGAAGATAAAGGTAGGGTTATCCTGCGTATTATTGAGAATGAAAACAAAGTTATTTTTCCACCACTGTATGTTTCCGCTGCTTGGGATATTTCGCCTGAATCTCTGTGTGCCGGTCAAGAATGGTTGTTGAAAATGAAATTGCGGCCAGTGCATAGCCAGCTAAATCAAGGTGGATATGACAGCCAGCGTAGGGCATTAGCTATCCGCCGACCTTTAACAGGGAAAGTCATTCACGCTGAATTAATTGACGGGAAATGTAACTTACGTCAGCTATTGGTCAGTCATATTGCACCGGATATTCGTGAATTGAAGCATAGTGGCATTGCGATGGCATTAGCATTCGGGGAACGTCGGTGGTTAAGTAAGGAGGACAATTTATTATTGCAACAAACAGGTACGGCTCACCTTATGGCTATTTCCGGGTTGCATATTACCGTTGCCAGTATGTTTGGTTGGTGGATGGCAAGATTATTACAGCTCTTCTTTCCCGTGCACTGGATAGGGCACAGATTTCCATTGATTATCGGTTGGATAGTGGCAATAAATTATGTCTGGCTATCGGGTTGGGGCATTCCGGCTATTCGTGCACTACTGGGTTTAACGCTCTGGCTATATTTACGTTACAGAAATATTCTCTGTTTCCCTTGGCAGTGGGCATTGTGGACAGCCGCAATGATTCTCTTATTTGATCCCTTAACTGTGCTTTCTGACAGTTTCTGGCTCTCTTTCTTTGCTGTGATGGCGCTAATGTTCTGGTTCTGTTGGGCGCCGTTGATTGAGCCATTTCGTTATGGTTGGAAATGGCTATGGTTGCGCGGGTTATATATGCAAATGGGTATGATGCTGATGCTTATTCCTCTCCAGCTATTATTATTTCATGGAGTCAATTTTGCCGCTTTATTTGCTAACTTTTGGGCCGTGCCAATCATCTCTTTTATTACTGTTCCGTTGATTATGCTGGCATTAATCAGCCATTTTTGTTGCTTTATTAACGCTTTATTATGGCAATTAGTCGATTATTCTGTAACCTTCTCTTTAATTCCTTTGCCAGTTTTGCAACAGTCATGGAGTGAAACGGGTCGTTTTCCCCTATTAATAACGTTTATTGGCTGGTTTGTTGTCATCATTTGGCGATTCGCTTGGTGGCAATCATATAAGTTACTGATTGGTATTTCTTTAGGGATAATGCTCTGCTATCTGAGGCGCACCGAAGAATATCTGTGGCGATTTTCTATGTTGGATGTAGGGCATGGGCTTGCGGTTATCATTGAAAAAGATGGCAAAGCGCTGATTTTTGATACCGCTAATCGTTGGGAAACCGGCAGTATGGCTGAAAGGGTGATTATCCCTTATTTGCGTTGGCATCGATTAACGCCAGAGCAGATTATTATCAGTCATGATCATCTTGACCATACGGGCGGGCTGGAATTCTTACAACAAAAATATCCTGGTATTGCTGTGAGAAGTTCTTTAATTAATCAGCAACATCTTCCATGTATACGCGGTGAACAGTGGTTCTGGCAGGGGTTGAGCTTCCGTGTATTATGGCCGCCGGTAAGATCATTACACGCAGGTAATGACGAATCTTGTGTCATTCGGGTAGACGATGGCAAACATAGCTTGCTTTTAACCGGAGATCTGGAAAAGCAAGGGGAATATAAGCTATTGGGAATAGAAAAAGAGAATTTAAGATCGACTATCTTGCAGGTTCCACATCATGGTAGTAACACGTCATCTACAGCCGCTTTTATTCATACCGTCTCACCACAATATGCACTGGCCTCTGTTGCACGTTATAGCCCGTGGCGACTTCCTTCGGTTAAAGTGCAGCGACGTTATCGTAAAACCGGAGCAGAATGGCGTAGTACCGCAATATCCGGGCAGATAACGGGTTATTTTTATGGCGATCATGTTGAAATGATGAGCTATAGGCAACAAATTATGTCACGTTGGTATCATCAGTGGTTTGGTATTCGTGGTGATCATGAGTAGAATAACCCGCTATTTCTTTTTGTGTTGGTAACTCAATAATGAATGATAAAGACCTTTCTACCTGGCAGACGTTTTGCCGACTATGGCCAATTGTCTCTCCGTTCAGGATTGGGCTGATAGTTGCTGCGGTTGCACTGATCCTTAATGCTGCCGGTGATACGTTAATGCTTTCATTGCTTAAGCCTTTACTTGATGAAGGTTTCGGCAAAGCAAGCAGTGATGTACTGAAATGGATGCCACTGATTGTGATTGCTTTAATGATTATGCGGGGGCTATCCGGGTTTGTATCAAGTTATTGTATCTCTTGGGTCTCCGGTAAAGTGGTAATGCAGATGCGCCGTCGTCTGTTCAGCCATATGATGGGGATGCCGGTGTCATTCTTTGATCAACAATCTACCGGGACACTGCTTTCCCGCATTACTTATGATTCTGAACAGGTGGCCTCCTCCTCTTCCAGTGCACTGATTACCGTGGTCAGGGAAGGGGCATCCATTATCGGCCTGTTTATCCTAATGTTCTACTATAGCTGGCAGCTATCTATGATCCTGATTGTGATTGCGCCGATAGTGTCATTAGTTATTCGTGCCGTATCGGGGCGGTTTCGCAGTATCAGTAAAAATATGCAGAACAGCATGGGGCAAGTCACAGCCAGCGCTGAACAAATGTTGAAGGGGCATAAAGAAGTGCTCATTTTTGGTGGGCAGAAAGTAGAAACTGAGCGTTTTAATAAAGTCAGTAACCATATGCGTCAGCAAGGCATGAAAATGGTTTCTGCTTCATCAATTTCTGATCCTATCATTCAGCTTATTGCCTCGTTTGCTTTGGCCTTTGTCCTGTATGCAGCAAGTTTCCCGGATATTATGGAAACACTGACAGCGGGTAAAATTACGGTGGTGTTTTCATCAATGATTGCGTTGATGCGTCCATTGAAATCGTTGACGAATGTTAATGCGCAATTCCAGCGAGGCATGGCCGCCTGTCAGACTCTGTTTTCGATTCTGGATATGGAACAGGAAAAAGATGATGGCAAGCGGGAGCTTAAAAAAGCGAACGGTGATATTGAGTTCCGTAATGTGACTTTCTGCTATCCAACCAAGGAATTACCGGCGTTACAAAATATTTCCATGTATATCCCGGCGGGAAAAATTGTTGCTTTGGTAGGGCGCTCTGGTTCTGGTAAATCCACAATAGCGAATTTGCTGACCCGTTTTTATGATGTCAACGAAGGTAATATTTTGTTGGATGGGCATGACTTGCGGGAATATACGCTCTCTTCCTTGCGTGGACAGGTTGCTCTGGTATCGCAGAATGTGCATCTATTTAATGACACGGTAGCGAATAATATTGCTTATGCCAGTGAAAACCGATACAGCCGTGAAGAGATTGAGAAAGCCGCTGAGATGGCTTATGCAATGGATTTCATCAGGAAGCTGGATAACGGCTTGGATACGATGATCGGTGAGAATGGTGTGCTGCTTTCTGGCGGTCAACGTCAGCGTATTGCTATCGCACGTGCCTTGTTGCGTGATTCTCCGGTTTTGATTCTTGATGAGGCAACCTCGGCGCTGGACACGGAATCTGAACGGGCAATTCAGGCAGCATTGGATGAATTGCAGAAAAACAGAACCTCGCTGGTTATTGCACATCGTCTATCAACCATTGAAAACGCGGATGAAATTCTGGTGATTGAAGATGGTCATATTGTTGAACGAGGTAATCATCTCTCTCTGCTGGAACGAAATGGTGTCTATTCACAACTACATCGGATGCAATTTGGTCAATGATTGAACGCATATGGTCAGGCCGCTCATGGCTTTATTTGCTGTTGTTACCTTTTTCAGCCCTTTATGGGCTGATAAGTGGCTTACGGTGGTTGAGTTATAAAACAGGGTTAAGGCAATCTTGGAAAGCGCCTGTACCTGTTGTGGTCGTGGGTAATCTAACTGCCGGCGGTAATGGTAAAACGCCGGTAGTTATCTGGCTGGTGGGGCAGTTGCAGAAAAAAGGTTATCGGGTTGGTGTTGTTTCCCGCGGCTATGGAGGTAAAGCGGAAAGTTATCCTCTGTTGGTGACTGAAAATATCACTACGGCTCAAGCCGGTGATGAACCGGTATTAATTCATCGTCGTACTGGCGCACCAGTGGCTGTTGCGCCAAAACGGGTTGCAGCAGTGAAAGCGTTACTGGCAGATACGTCATTGGATATTATCGTGACTGACGATGGCTTACAGCACTATGCTTTGCAGCGGGATTTTGAAATTGCGGTTATTGATGGTGTTCGCCGTTTTGGTAATGGCTGGTGGCTGCCGGCAGGTCCAATGCGTGAATTATCTGGGCGATTGAATCGGGTTAATGCCATTGTTACCAACGGTGGTACTTCTCAGCCAGGCGAATTATCCATGACATTAGCTGGCGAGTTAGCCGTGAATATGGTGAGCGGTGAAAAGCGCGCCGTGAATCTGATACCTCGCGCTGTTGCTATGGCTGGAATCGGCCATCCACCTCGGTTCTTTGCGACCCTGCAACAGTTGGGGGCTGAGTTGCAAAAAGAGTATGCATTTGCCGATCATCAAATGTACACCGAAGAGCAGTTGACTCATCTGGCTGATACAAACCAGAATTTACTGATGACGGAAAAAGATGCCGTTAAGTGCTTTAAATTTGCCCGGCCAAATTGGTGGTATTTACCGGTAGATGCCCAATTACCCCAGGAAAAAGGGCAGGCAATGCTGAATGAAATAGATTCATTATTGGAAGCGAATAAACAAGTTTAAGTAAATCTTATATACCTGATAGATTTCGAGTTGCAGCGCGGCGGCAAGTGAACGAATTCCCAGGAGCATAGATAACGATGTGACTGGGGTGAGTGAAAGCAGCCAACAAAGCAGCAGCTTGAAAGATGAAGGGTATAAGCAAATGTACTACTCGAATTAAGTGTATTTTAGCGTATTGAAACTGAGACGAGGTTCTATTCGAAAACTTAATCAAGAGTAAAAAACATCAAAAACAATAAATTAAATTATTGTGAGATGAACAAATGGGGGATTTATCATGACATTACAATTAAAGATGGGCCGAGTGAAATGGTTTGATGAGAATAAAGGATATGGTTTTATTTCTCCACAAGATGGGGGGCAAGACATATTAGTCAGAAGAAAAGCGATTGCTAATACAAAAAGCAAATCACTCACAGAAGGACAAAATGTAGAATTTTCAATTACTCGTAACGGTTATAGCTTAACTGCAACCGATGTAATTGCATTTTAAGACTTCATCTCATTAGATTATTTTATTTGTTGCTCTTTAATGATTAAAGAGAGAGCTAAATCGGTTCTCAGACAAAAGCATAACATCTCCTGAGAGGGTTCTGAACCTTCACATTTCCTCTATTTGGATTTTTGTGAATGATATTGGGAAAAGGATCGAAAGATCAAATAACAAGAGTTAACGGTGATACCAGGCTTATGTTATTCTGGGCCGCATCAAATAAAAGCTCCATAACGGGAGGATGTATATGGATCACCGTTTACTCGAAATTATTGCCTGTCCTGTATGTAACGGAAAACTCAGTTACGATAAAGAGAATTTTGAACTTATCTGTAAGTTGGATCGACTTGCATTTCCTGTACGTGATGGTATTCCCGTCCTGTTAGATCACGAAGCTCGTGAATTACCTCTGGATGAGGAAAAATAAAGCATGTTCACCGTTATTATTCCAGCCCGCTTTGCTTCAATCCGTTTACCCGGTAAACCTTTAGCCGATATTCACGGCAAGCCGATGATTGTCCGTGTTATGGAACGAGCGAAGCGTTCAGGTGCTGAACGCGTTATTGTGGCAACAGATAATCATGATGTTGTTGATGCCGTTGTGGCGGCGGGGGGAGAGGCTTGTCTGACCAACGAAAATCATCATTCTGGTACCGAACGGTTAGCTGAGGTTATCAACAAATATCAATTTTCTGATGATGAAATTATCGTTAATGTTCAGGGGGATGAACCATTAATTCCCGAAGAGATTATTAAACAGGTTGCAGAGAATTTGGCGGGCTGCAAAGCGGGAATGGCAACGTTGGCCGTGCAGATTCATGATGCAGAGGAAGCTTTCAACCCTAATGCTGTGAAAGTCGTTATGGATAAACAGGGCTATGCGCTCTATTTCTCCAGAGCTACTATTCCTTGGGAGCGCGACCGTTTTATTCAATCACGGGAAACGATTGGAGATAATTTCCTGCGTCATATTGGTATTTATGCCTATCGCGCGGGTTTTATCCGTCGCTATGTACAATGGGAGCCAAGCCCGTTGGAGCAGATTGAAATGTTGGAACAACTGCGGGTACTTTGGTACGGCGAAAAAATTCATGTTGGGATTGCATTAAAAGCGCCGGGAGTGGGCGTTGATACCCCGGAAGATTTAGCCGCCGTCAGAAAAGTTTTTGCTGAAATCTCATGATTTGTTTGAACCCATTATCGAGTTAACGAAAGCGCGTCATTTTATTACTATTTGTGTTTTCGTTTCTCCATGTTATTTCAAGGCATGGTTTGTGGATCATTTACCGGTTGAGCATGCTCTGATGTTTGTGGGGATGCTGAACTTTTCGACGGCTTAATACGTTGCCAGAGGGTGCCTAAAGTTTCATACCATACTCGTTCCGAATAAGACAGAAAGTAAGCTGAGGGCAGATATTTTTCCCAAGGATGTAATGGTGAAGTGATCGCTAATTGGTTAGCTGGGCCGGGAATGGGGTTCAATCCATGTTGTTTAAAGAAAGTGATTGCCCGCTGCATATGATTGGCGGAAGTCACTAAAATAAAGGGTTGGTTACCAATCAGTTTCTCAACCTCATTGGCTTCTTGCTCAGTATCCATTGGTTTTGTCAGTGCGATCGTATCTTCTGCGGGCACGCCGAGCGATTGGGCTACGATAGCGGCGACTTCAGCACTGCTTTTAGTATTCACTCCTTTACCACCGGTAAAGACCATTTTAGATCCGGGGTTCAGGCGATATAAACGGATGCCTTCTGTCACTCGTGGCAAGCTGTTGTTAAGTAAGTTTGAACTGGGTGCCCAATTTGGGTTATAAGTGAAGCCGCCGCCAAGAACGACGATATAATCAACCGGTGGATTGATGTGACTGGGATCAGCTTGATCGCTTTTGGCATAAACCGATTCCAGTGGTAACAGCAGCTTATCGGCAACAGGTTGCAAACTTAGTAGAAGTAGCGTGAGCCAACTGAATGTCAGAACCGTTTTTCCTGTTTTTTGCCAACGGGTGAACCACAGCAGTAATAAAGCGGCAAATGAAATTAGCAATATTAATGGCAGAGGCATCACCATTGCGCCGAGGTACTTTTTAAATAAAAATTGCATTTATTTACCTTAATTTGGTTGAATTGTAGCCATGTGGTTCACAGTTTGTTGTCAAAAGTGGTTATATCAACGAATGCTGTGCCAAAATAGCAGCCAGCGTAATGAAATCTCAACAGATAAATCAGATCTATACCTAATAGATTTCGAGTTGCAGCGAGGCGGCAAGTGAACGAATCCCCAGGAGCATAGATAACTATGTGACTGGGGTGAGTGAAAGCAGCCAACAAAGCAGCAGCTTGAAAGATGAAGGGTATATTCCATTAGTGAGGCAGTTTTTCATGCGGGATCGCAATTTCGATGATATTGCAGACAAATTCTCTCGTAATATTTACGGCACAACCAAAGGTAAAATCAGGCAAGCCGTTGTCTGGCAGGATATTAGCGAATTACTGGCTCAATTACCTCAACGTCCACTACGTATTTTAGATGCGGGTGGCGGAGAGGGAAATATGGCATGCCAATTAGCTGAATTGGGTCATCAAGTGATATTGTGCGATTTATCAGAAGAGATGATCCAGAGGGCAAGGCTGGCCGCGGAAGAGAAAGGGGTCAGCCAAAATATGCAATTTATACAAAGTCCGGTACAAGAAATTAGCCAATATATAGAGCAACCGGTAGACTTGGTATTATTCCATGCAGTACTTGAATGGATTACCGATCAGAAATATGCAATAGAAGTGCTAATGAATATCATTAATCCGGGTGGTGCTCTGTCTTTAATGTTTTACAATGCCAATGGTTTGGTCATGCGTAATGCTATTTTAGGTAATTTTCATTTAGCGACACCCAATATACAACGTCGCAGGAAACGTTCATTATCGCCTCAGAATCCATTGGCGCCTGAGCAGGTATATCAATGGCTTGATGAATTAAATATGACGATTACCGGCAAAACAGGCGTGCGTGTTTTTCACGACTATTTGCAAAATCGCCAATTACAGAATGAAAACTTTCCGGCGTTGCTGGAATTAGAGCAGCGTTATTGCCGACAGGAGCCTTATATCAGTTTGGGGCGTTACATTCATGTCATGGCACGTAAGCCAGCTTTAACGGTTTAAAGGACAAATTATGAGTGAATATTCCCAGACTGTCCCGGAACTGGTGTCTTGGGCCAGGAAAAACGACTTTTCCATCTCCTTGCCCGCGGAAAGACTGGCTTTTCTGATGGCAATCGCGGTGTTGAATAGTGAGCGTCTGGATGGCGAGATGAGCGAAGAAGAGCTGGTTGATGCCTTTCGTGAAGTTTGCAAAGGATTTGAGCAGACCACGGAATCTGTCGCGGTGCGGGCCAATAATGCTATCAATGACATGGTGCGCCAGAAACTGCTTAACCGTTTTACCAGTGAACTGGCCGATGGCAACGCAATCTATCGCTTAACACCGCTGGGTATCAGTATCAGTGACTACTACATTCGCCAGCGGGAGTTTTCTACCTTACGCCTCTCTATGCAGCTTTCAATTGTGGCGAATGAGTTGCACCGGGCGGCAGAGGCGGCGGAAGAAGGGGGCGATGAATTTCATTGGCACCGTAATGTTTTTGCGCCGCTGAAATATTCTGTTGCAGAAATCTTCGATAGCATCGACATGTCTCAGCGCGTCATGGATGAGCAGCAAAGCTCGGTTAAAGAAGATATCGCGGCGTTGCTGAATCAAGATTGGCAGGCAGCGATTGCCAACTGTGAGCAACTGTTATCCGAAACATCAGGGACATTGCGGGAACTCCAGGACACACTGGAAGCGGCGGGAGATAAACTACAGGCCAATTTGCTGCGCATTCAGGATGCGAATATGGGCAGTGGCGGATCAGAACTGGTTGATAAACTGGTATTTGATCTGCAAAGCAAATTGGACCGTATTATCAGTTGGGGTCAGCAGGCGATTGATTTATGGATCGGCTATGATCGTCACGTTCACAAATTTATCCGTACCGCGATTGATATGGATAAAAACCGTATTTTCTCTCAGCGCTTACGTCAATCGGTTCAACACTATTTTGATAACCCATGGACCCTCACGATTGCTAACGCCGAACGTTTGCTAGATATGCGGGACGAAGAATTGACGTTACGTAATGAAGAAGTGACCGGCGAACTGCCGTTAGAACTGGAATATGAAGAATTCAGTGAAATAAACGATCAACTGGCAGCAATGATTGAAAAAGCCCTGTTGGTATATCAGCAGGAGCAACGCCCACTGGATTTGGGGGCGGTACTAAGAGACTACCTTGCTCAACATCCGCTTCCCCGTCACTTCGATGTGGCGCGTATTTTGGTGGATCAGGCTGTGCGGTTGGGTGTTGCAGAAGCGGATTTCTCTGGGTTGCCAGCGGAATGGTTAGCGATTAATGATTACGGAGCCAAGGTACAGGCACATGTCATCGACACATATTGAACAATTTATGCCGGTTAAACTGGCACAGGCGTTAGCCAATTCACTTTTCCCGGAACTGGACAGCCAGCTTCGCGCGGGCCGTCATATCGGGATAGATGATCTTGATAATCACGCTTTTCTGATGGATTTTCAGGAGCAATTGGAAGAATTTTACGCCCGCTATAATGTGGAGTTGATCCGTGCACCGGAAGGCTTCTTCTATCTGCGTCCCCGTTCAACGACCTTAATCCCGCGCTCGGTATTATCAGAGCTGGATATGATGGTAGGAAAAATCCTCTGTTACCTCTATCTCAGCCCGGAACGTCTGGCTAATCAGGGGATTTTTACTGCTCAGGAGCTGTATGAAGAGCTGATCTCATTGGCCGATGAAGGCAAGTTGATGAAATTTGTCAACCAGCGCTCTTCCGGTTCCGATTTGGATAAACAGAAATTGCAGGAAAAAGTGCGCACGGCGCTGAATCGGCTGCGCCGTCTGGGTATGGTCTATTTCCTGCCAAATGACAACAACAAATTTACCATCACTGAGGCGGTATTCCGTTTTGGTGCGGATGTACGCAGTGGCGACGATCCTCGTGAAGTCCAACTGAGGATGATCCGTGACGGTGAGGCAATGCCGGTTGAAGGCGGCTTATCGCTTGATGATAGTGAAAATGATGAAACACCGGATAACTCAGCAGAAGATGCGGGAGATGAACAACCATGATTGAACGCGGTAAATTTCGTTCACTGACGCTGGTTAACTGGAATGGTTTTTTTGCCAGAACATTTGATCTTGATGAATTAGTGACCACCTTATCAGGCGGCAATGGCGCGGGTAAATCCACCACGATGGCAGCTTTTGTCACCGCGCTGATCCCTGATTTAACCTTGTTGCATTTCCGTAACACCACCGAAGCCGGTGCCACTTCCGGTTCTCGTGATAAGGGTTTGCACGGCAAGTTGCGAGCGGGGGTCTGTTACTCAACGTTAGATGTGATTAACTCTCGCCATCAGCGAGTCATCGTTGGGGTGAGGTTGCAACAAGTGGCGGGGCGTGACCGTAAGGTCGATATCAAACCCTTTATGATCCAAGGCTTGCCAACCGCTATTCAACCTACGCAGCTATTAACTGAAAATGTGGGTGAAAGGCAGGCGCGCGTATTGCCGCTAAATGAACTGAAAGACCGCCTTGATGAAATGGAAGGCGTGCAGTTCAAACAATTTAACTCCATCACCGATTATCATGCGCAGATGTTTGATTTGGGGGTGATACCCAAACGCCTGCGTTCAGCGAGTGATCGCAGTAAATTCTATCGTCTGATCGAAGCTTCCCTGTATGGCGGTATTTCCAGCGCCATTACCCGTTCCTTGCGCGATTACTTGCTGCCGGAAAACAGTGGGGTTCGGAAAGCATTTCAGGATATGGAAGCGGCGCTGCGTGAAAACCGTATAACACTGGAAGCTATCCGGGTAACCCAATCTGATCGCGATCTGTTTAAACATTTGATCACCGAAGCGACTTCTTACGTTTCTGCTGATTATATGCGTCATGCCAATGAACGTCGCACCCATCTGGATCAGGCATTAGCATTGCGTGGAGAACTGTTTGGCAGCCATAGGCAACTGGCGACTGAGCGGTATCGTCATGTAGAGATAGCGCGAGAACTGGCTGAGCAGAATGGCGCCGCTACTGATTTAGAAGCTGATCATCAGGCGGCCAGTGACCACCTGAATCTGGTGCAGACAGCCATGCGTCAGCAGGAAAAAATTGACCGCTATCAGGGGGATCTGGAAGAGCTTTCTTACCGTTTGGAAGAGCAGACTGAGGTTGTTGAAGAAGCAGCGGAAATTCAGTCTGAATATGAAGCCAGAGCGGAAGCGGCAGAACAGGAAGTCGATGAGCTGAAAAGCCAGTTGGCGGATTACCAGCAGGCATTGGATGTTCAGCAAACCCGCGCCATTCAGTATCAACAGGCGTTACAGGCGCTGGAGCGCGCCCGAGAGCTGTGTCGGCTATCGGATCTTTCCGCTGATAATGCAGAAACATGGTTGGAAACTTTTCAGGATAAAGAGCAACAGGCAACAGAAGCCCTGTTGGCGTTGGAACAGAAATTAAGTGTTGCCGATGCGGCTCATAATCAGTTCGAACAGGCGTATCAATTAGTCAAAAGTATGGTTGGTGAAATCAGCCGTAGTGCAGCATGGCAGAGCGCTCGTGAATTGCTGCGTGATTGGCCGGCACAGCAACATCTGGCGGCTCGTGTGCAGCCATTGCGGATGCGATTGGCTGAACTGGAACAGAGTTTGAACAACCAACAGGATGCTGAGAGTTTATTAAGCGAGTTTTGTAAGCGACAGGGGCGACAGTATCAAGCCGAAGATCTGGAAGCGTTGCAAAATGAACTTGAAGCCCGGCAAGATGCGCTGAGTCTGAGTGTCAATGAAAGCGGTGAACGCCGTATGGAGATGCGTCAGACGCTTGAACAACTGAAACAGAAAATTCAGTCATTGACTGCTCGTGCGCCGGTTTGGTTGGCTGCACAGGATACCTTGCATCAACTGTGCGAACAGAGTGGTGAAACACTGGCAAGCAGCAATGACGTGACCGAATATATGCAGCAGTTGCTTGAGCGTGAGCGTGAAGCCACGGTAGAGCGTGATGAAGTTGCCGCACAGAAACGTGAGTTGGAAAAGCAAATCGAGCGTCTCAGTCAGCCAAGTGGTGCGGAAGACAGCCGAATGATTGCGTTGGCGGAACGTTTCGGTGGGGTTTTGCTGTCAGAAATTTATGACGATATCACCATTGATGATGCACCGTACTTCTCCGCCCTGTATGGGCCTGCCCGCCACGGCATTGTAGTGCCAGATCTCTCTTTGGTGCGTCCACAGCTTGAAACGCTGGAAGATTGCCCGGAAGATCTCTATTTAATTGAAGGAGATCCGCAATCTTTTGATGACAGCGTATTTAATGCCGAAGAGCAAGAAAGTGCGGTATTAGTCAAATCCTCTGACCGCCAGTGGCGTTATTCTCGTTATCCTGAATTGCCGCTGTTTGGTCGTGCTGCCAGAGAAAACCGTTTAGAAACTTTGAATTTGGAACGTGACACTTTGGCAGAGCGTTATGCCACGCTCTCTTTTGATGTGCAGAAAATCCAGCGTGCGCATCAGTCGTTCAGTCAGTTTGTCGGTAAACACCTCTCTGTCGCATTTGATACCGATCCAGAAGCGGAAATCCGCGAACTGAAACAGCAGCGTACAGACTTAGAGCGGGAGCTATCCCGGTTTGAAGAGCAGACTCAACAACAGCGCCAGCAATATACTCAGGCTAAAGAGAGCCTGACCGCATTAAATCGTTTGCTCCCCCAAATCACATTACTGTTGGATGAAACCTTAATCGATCGCGTAGAAGAAATACGTGAAGAATTGGATGAAGCGCAAGAAGCCGCCCGTTTCTTGCAACGGCATGGTTCGGCACTGGTGAAGCTGGAACCGATGGTTGCTGTTCTGCAAAGCGATCCACAGCAGCATCAACAGTTGCAACAGGATTATGAAACCGCCAAACAGAACCAGCATCAAGCTAAACAACGGGCTTTTACGCTGGTGGAAATGGTACAGCGTCGTGCGCATTTTAGCTACAGCGATTCTGCCGGTATGCTCAACGAAAATGCGGATCTGAATGACAAACTGCGTCAGCGTCTGGAACATGCAGAATCGGACCGCAGCCGCGCCCGCGAACAACTGCGTCAACAGCAAGCGCAATATTCCCAATTTAACCAAGTGCTGGCATCCCTGAAAAGTTCTTACGAAACCAAACAGGATATGCTGAAAGAGTTGCAACAGGAGATGAAAGCTCTCGGTGTTCAGGCAGATGCTAATGCAGAAGCGCGTGCTCGTGAACGTCGGGATCACCTGCATGAAGCGCTTAGCGCTAACCGTTCCAGAGTCAATCAGCTTGAGAAGCAGATTGCCTTTTGCGAAGCGGAAATGGAAAGCTTGCAGAAAAAGCTGCGTAAACTGGAACGCGATTACTATCAAATCCGTGAGCAGGTGGTTTCTGCCAAAGCGGGTTGGTGCTCAGTGATGCGCATGGTGAAAGACAACGGTGTTGAGCGTCGTCTGCATCGTCGTGAACTGGCGTATATGGAGGGGGGCGCATTACGCTCCATGTCGGATAAAGCACTGGGTGCATTGCGTCTGGCAGTAGCTGATAACGAACATCTACGCGATGCGCTGCGTTTATCCGAAGATCCAAAACGCCCTGAACGTAAAATTCAGTTCTTTATTGCTGTTTATCAGCACCTGCGTGAACGCATTCGTCAAGATATTATCCGCACTGACGATCCGGTTGATGCCATTGAACAGATGGAAATCGAGCTGGCCCGTTTGACAGAAGAGCTGACTGCTCGTGAGCAAAAATTGGCTATCAGTTCAAAAAGTGTGGCGAATATCATCCGCAAAACCATTCAGCGTGAACAGAACCGTATCCGAATGCTAAATCAGGGATTACAAGCGGTCTCCTTCGGACAAGTTCGTGGTGTGCGGTTGAATGTAAACGTGCGTGAAAGCCACGCGATATTGCTGGATGTGCTTTCTGAACAGCAGGAACAGCATCAGGATCTATTTAACAGCCAGCGATTAACCTTCTCGGAGGCAATGGCAAAACTGTATCAGCGCCTGAATCCGCAAGTAGATATGGGGCAGCGCTTGCCGCAAACCATAGGTGAAGAGTTGCTGGATTATCGCAACTACTTGGAACTGGACGTTGAAGTTAACCGTGGATCTGATGGCTGGTTAAAAGCAGAGAGTGGGGCGTTATCGACCGGTGAAGCGATTGGGACCGGCATGTCGATTCTGGTGATGGTGGTGCAGAGTTGGGAAGAGGAATCCCGCCGTCTGCGTGGTAAAGATATTTCCCCTTGTCGGTTGTTATTCCTTGATGAAGCGGCGCGTCTGGATGCCAAATCTATCGCGACCTTATTTGAATTATGCGAACGCCTACAAATGCAGTTAATTATCGCCGCGCCTGAAAATATCAGCCCTGAAAAAGGGACCACCTATAAACTGGTGCGTAAAGTATTTAACAACCACGAACATGTTCATGTGGTTGGGCTGCGAGGATTTGGGCAGGATGTTCCGGCAACTCAATTGATTTCAGATGCTATCGCTTAATTAAATGGATGGTTTACGGTCATTATAAGTTGGGAAAATAAAGAAAGTGCGCCACGGATGGCGCAATAGATTATTGACAAAGTGCGGGTTTTTTATCTGGCACTCTGTTTTAATTCAGCTCCGTTCACCAGACGGAGCTTGCTGCCATGTTAAGGTGCTGGTGTAAACAGGGGAGTTAGACGAGTTAAATCTATTTCCTGTTTAACTTGTGCCAAGCTATACGCTTCCTGGAGTCTCAGCCACATTTCCGGCGTACTGCCGATCACGCTGGCTAAACGAACCGCCATTCCTGGCGTTACTGCCGCGTTACCTTCAACAACACGCCCAATAGTTGACGGTGAGACATCCAGCGCACGTGCAAGCGCTCTAAGACTAATATTTAAGTGCTCCATCTCGTCAGAGATATAGCGCCCCGGATGGGGTGGCATACGTTTAGTCATTAATGATAGTCCTCGTAGTTCAGTATATAAACATCACCATCGTTAAATTCGAAAGTTAATCTCCAGTTACCCGATACGCTTACCGCCCAAATACCTTTTCGATCTCCTCCGCGAATGAGTTGCCCCATTATATTGCCACAATAATAACGCCTTGGTGGGGGATTAAACCGGGTTAATGAGGAAAATGGATGGCGCAATAGATATTTAGCTTGAAAAATTGTACCATTATTTTCTGCTTATTAAGATTCGGTATTATTGATACGGGAAAAGGACATATTATGCGGAAGACAACATATATACCTAATAGATTTCGAGTTGCAGCGAGGCGGCAAGTGAACGAATCCCCAGGAGCATAGATAACTATGTGACTGGGGTGAGTGAAAGCAGCCAACAAAGCAGCAGCTTGAAAGATGAAGGGTATAGCGTTGCAAAGGGAAATCTTGCTTTAATTATGGATCAAGCCTTTCAGGATGGTGCGCCAATATTGATCACCAGACAAAACGGTGGAGATTGTGTCATTATTTCAAGTTCAGAATATGCAAGTCTTGAAGAAACCGCTTATTTATTACGATCATCAGCTAATGCAAAACATTTACTTAAATCATTAGAGCAGGTGAGTGGTGGGAGTTTGCAGGAAAGGCAGTCAGATAAATAAACGCGTTAATAAAGAAAATGCGCCAAGGGTGGCGCAATAATTATTCTAATCTAGCAAGTATTTTTAGTTTATGTCAGAGGCCAATTCAAGAACACCACGCTATCATTGTAATGACTATTGGTACCATTTTCAGCACCGATAATAGCTGTTCCCGGATTTCCATCAAATGTATTATCGAAATAACGAAGTTTGCATGGTTTGCCATCTCCTGCAATCTCAATACAGATTTTGCCTGTACCTGATGTGTAGGCTTTAGTCGCTATGAGATTATTTTGACCTTTACCGGTTAATGTATCTACCAGAAGATCATCAATATATACTTTTACAGTTTGCGAAATATTTGTATTAGCGTAGGCTATCAGGCCGAATCTAATACTTTGAGGTAACTTGAAACAATATTTACCCGTATCATTAGTACCACATGTTCCATTACAGACTTTACTATTGCCTCCATTATTGTCTCGGTGACTGCCTAATAAATCAGTGTCGACCGATACTGCCGCTTGAACATTTTTGAAGGCTAATCCTCTCCAACCATTATTATCGCTGGAGATAATGATAGGCCCGGCATCAAGTGCATTCAAATTTGGGTCGAACCGAATAAAAGAATCACCTTTGAAAAAATAAATAAAATTTCCATCGATATCTGGCCATGAAATAATAGCATCCAGATTGCTACTAAATTTTTCATATTCCTCTGTCATTCCCCACCGGTCTGAAATAGTACTTATCTTAACTGTGTGTAAATCGATGGTGTAATCTATGCAATGTCTACCTTTAAAGAAACAAACGGTGTTGGTGGTCAATTCTATGGCTGCATCTATTCCATTTTCAAGTTCTGTTCCTTTTAATCCAGGCCAGCCATCTATAATGAAGTTTGGGCCGTCAACGACCTGTGCTTTCTCGATATCGAATTTAAGATATAGTGAACCTTTAAAAAAATATAAAAAACCATTTAAATTAATAACATCGTCAATATATCTTTGGAACCCGGTAGGCAGGTTGGGCCAATCTTTACCGATGGGTTGGGGATAATCCATGTATGTATTTAAACATTGATTATTGAACTTAATGTTCTCTTCATTTAGGAAGAAATAACTAGATATATTCATTGTTATGTATCCTTTGTGGTTAGAAAATAAGAGATAATTTAAATCTTTTTGGTGAAATGGAATTAAAGTTTCATAATAAAAGCCAATAAATAATAAGGTGGAATAATATCAACACTATGATCATGTGCAAGAGACGATGCCGTTGCCGGGTGGTTATGTCCTTGTCCTCCTCCTGTGTTTGATGTGTTGGCATAAAGATTAGATCCTATTGTAGGTTTCTGCCATATTGAGCTATCACGGCTAATATCTATTTGAAATTCGGTTCGGGGATAATGGCTATAACCATATTTCATTCCAGTCCAGAAGCAATAAGACATACCCCCAATATGTTTATGACTAGGTATTTGTGACTCTGTTAATATTGTATTTTCCACAGTAACATTTACAGAGACTGTTGTTGATGTTGTATTTTTGGGAAAGCTTTTTTCGGCACCACTACCATTAGCTTTACTACTGCTTTGCCCTGTTTCAGAAAGAGTTTCACCGCACATGACAAAACGACTTCTTAAATCTGGGGTTCCATTATTACCATCACAAAAAGCCCAGCCTGTAGGAGCATCCATACCGGAGAACATCATAATCATTCCTTTTGGCAGCATATTATTGGGATCAATACTGATACCGTTACTGTCTACTTTAATACCATTACCCGCTTTTACATTTAGTCCATCTTTATCTACTTTTAAGCCGCCGTTAGGGTTAATTTTTATTGCTTGTGTATAGTCATCACCTGGTTTTCGTGCTGAATGTGGATTATCAGTCCGATCGGGCGTTTTACCAACTGTATGGCGATCCAGAGTATTGGTAAGCTCTGTGTTGGATTCTGAAGTGGATCGGTTATATTTTTTTTCCATTTTTATCACCTTGTATATGATATTGGGTTGTTTTGTTTATCAATGAAATTGATGATTTTTTCCTTTATTTACTATTTGCATTTAAAATATAAAAAGCGTTTATTACTTGGTTTTTATTGAAAAGTATAGCTACCGCAATAACATGATTTATAGATGTTATTGTTTATATTTAAAAATTTAATCAATCGTTATTTAAATAATTTTTCGTGAAACAAAACAATTATGGGCGGGGGATTTTTAGACGCAACATCAATTAATAACAGAGATTGTTATCTGATGTTTATTTTCTCTGGTTGTTCAATTTTAAGTATGACAGATCGGGGATAATGAATAGGGTTGTTTTTATTGCTTGGGATAAGTGGATTGGTTTTATTTTCAATGCTGGCCTTTTGCGACACCCTCTTTAGGGTGAAGAGGATGTCAAAGTGGAGTTCTGTTTCATCACGAAGAGCGAAGGTGGATTACAGGTAAGCTCAGTATGAAAAATAGAGCTTACAGTAATCCAATAATCGTTTATGGCTTAATAACTTGATCTTCAATATTAAATTTGAATAATGCATCTTCATTTAAAGTTCTTGGTAGTAGCATTTTAACAATAGGCAAAAATTTACCTGTTGCGTTTTTATAATCACGCTGATCTGTTTGTGCATCAGCTAAACCTGAATTTTCTGAATAAAAAAGGGCTTCAATAGGTAATTTACTAGGATCATTTTCTTCCCAGGTTGACATTCTGATTTCATTCTGTTTTGGTGGCGTATTCGGAGTACGTGGAAGTTTTTTGATACTTTCTAACATTTGATAGAAAGCTATAGCTGGATTATTTACATCTTTAGTAACATTAAATCCACATTGAAAAAGATCTTGAGAGTTTACTTTCCTATAATTTTTTATCCAATCATCGGAATTCATCACATTTTGTTCTTGGCAAGATTTACCTTTACCTGTCGCCTTAGTAATATTTTCACCACAGCCTTTATTCGTTCTCTCATTTGTATAGCCATCAATAGGAAATGCACACAATACAGAAAAATCGACGCTATCTTTAGGTGCTATATGTTCAGGAAAAACAATAAATCCATTTTTATAGCCATAAGCTAAGCGTTTAAACTTAGCGTCTTTCCTTAAATAGGAAAAAGAAACACCACCACTTTTTATAGATGATGGGCTAGGTTGCCAAAATTTATGATTATTTGAATGTATAGTGCCACGCAATATAATGCCAGAGCAAAGAAAAGCAGGTGATTGAGCATCACCACAATCTTTAACGATATTATTATATTGTTGGGTTAATATACTCGCAATATTATTTTGTACCTCGGTTTTATTTTCCGTTTGAGTGAAAGCAAAAGTATTTGCTGAAAAAAAGACAATACTAAGGAGCAAACCTACGATAGGCTTTTTCATAAAATCCTCACTTAATTTAAAGTGTATTAATTGAAATTAAATTATTCCTCATTCACTGCCTAGTAGAGTTTTTCACTGTTTTGTTTATATCACAACTATCAGATTTGATAGTTGTTCTAGTCAATTATTGGACTAATCTTAGTATTAACATTTTGAAATATTTAACAATACCCAGGTTGAACTATGATTGACTTGTATGAATTTTATTCAGATTGTGTTGTTGAGGAATTTAATGATCTTCATTTTGTTATTAAAACCATTCAATCTATTACTGATATAGAATGGTACTCTCTCTTTTACTCTTCAACTAAAAATAATATTAAAGAAGCAAATTTCATTACCAATAATGATCAATTAGCCTTAACATATCAGAAAGAAAAATATATCAATAACAATCCCATTTTTGAATATTGCATAAAAAACACTATCCCTTTCATATGGGATTGCAATAAACTAGAAGAAAAATCACTTTTTTTACATGAAATTAAAGATTATGGCATAAACCATGGCATATCTTTTCCTATGCATGGTATTAATCATGATTTTGGAATTTTAACTTTATCTTTTTATTGCAAAGAAGATGATTATACAAGGACAATAAATAAAAATTTCAATCAACTAATGGCATTAAGAGATATAATACTACATTATTTAATTATTTTAAAGAACAAAAAAAACAACATTAAATTAAGTGAAAGAGAAAAAGAAGTTTGTTCTTGGTATTTAATTGGCAAAACAACATGGGAGATATCACGCATACTTAATTGCTCAGAAGCAAATGTTAATTTTCATTTTAAAAAAATTAGAGAAAAATTTAATGTTAACTCTAGAGGTGCAGCCATAATAAAGGCCATTGAAAATGGCCAAATAGAATTATGAAGCCTTGTTTTACTATCAAATCTGATAGTTGTGATATAAACAAAACAGTGAAAAACTCTACTAGGCAGTGAATGAGGAATAATTTAATTTCAATTAATACACTTTAAATTAAGTGAGGATTTTATGAAAAAGCCTATCGTAGGTTTGCTCCTTAGTATTGTCTTTTTTTCAGCAAATACTTTTGCTTTCACTCAAGCGGAAAATGAAACTGAGGTACAAAATGATATTGCGAGTATATTAACCCAACAATATAATAATACCGTTAAAGATTGTGGTGATGCTCAATCACCTGCTTTTCTTTGCTCTGGCGTTTTGATGAGAGGGACTCGTCCTGGATTTAACTTTTGGAAGTTAAATCCATCTTCTATAAAAAATAATGGAGTTTCTTTTTCATATTTAAGAAAAGATTCTAAATTTGGCAATACATTTGCTAGCGTTAATGGTTTTATTCTTTTTCCTGAACAGATGGCCCCTAAAGATAAGGTTAAAGTTCCTGTATTATGCTCCTATGTTCTTGATGCAAATACTTGGGGGCGTCAGGGAAATTATTGTGGTGCACCGCCTAAACCTTCAGATGCGAAATCATGCCAAGATTTTGGTGTTTTCACCGCTCATCAATTAAATAAAGCTATTGCAAGAAAATCTGCATGGGGAATCTGTGCATTTGATGTTAGACCGACGGCTAAAAACCCAGCAGATGCTTTTTATCAAACATTACTTGCAATGCCTTATCATGGTAATGGTTTAAATTATAATGAGATAGTCGTTCAACCTTGGGATGAGAATAAGCCACAAACATTACCTATTGAAGCCCTTTTTTATTCAGAAAATGCAGGTTTAGTTAATGCACAAAAAGATCAACGTGATTATAAAGATGCAACAGGTAAATTTTTACCTATTGTTAAAATCAAATTACCTAAAGGTGTAAATGTAAAACAGGCAACAGATGCTGTATTTACATTTGACCCTAAAGATCAAGTTGTGAATCAGTAATGTAATATTTTAGTTATATACCCTATGGATTTCAGATGCATCGCGACGGCCATTTATTTTACGGTATTAATGAGTAGAAAATAAAAAAATGCGCCACGGATGGCGCAATAGATGTTATTAGCCCCGGAAACCTTGCAGAGATGTCGTAGTAGCCGTTGAACCACCACAAACAATGACCAGCACGTTTTTCATTTCACTGACATCGATTTGCTGATCATAGAGAACGGCAAGAGATGCCCCACATGCCGGTTCAACCAGAGTACGGTGGTCATCTAGGAAGGCTAGGCAGGCATCCACCGCCTGTTTATCACTCACCGTTAAGGAAATAATTTCTCTCTCACTCACGAGGTTAAATGCCTGTTGGCACACCTGACGAGCCCCCAGGGAAGTCGCTACCCCCGTCAGTTCAGGCAGTGATACCGGGTGACCAGCCTGTAATGCAGCGCGGAAAGATGACATCCCGCTCGTCTCAACCGCGAAGACAGGGATATCCAGATCGTTGCGGCGAAGGCCAGCATCAACCCCTGAAAGAAGACCGCCACCTCCGACGGAGAGGATTACCGCATCAGGACGCAAACCTTCGGCCACCACTTCGTCGATCATTGATGCATGACCTTCCCAGATAAGCGGATCGTCGAAAGGATGAATAAACGCATCATCATTGTTCAGTAGTGACAGAGCCAGTTCATTCGCTTCTACCCAGGTTTTCCCGTGTACTCTGACATCAGCCCCTTCCAGCCCCAGCAGATGACGTGCGCGCTCTGATGTTGACTCGGGTACAACAACAATGACGGGTATCCCCAGTTTGCGCCCGGCATAAGCAACGGCCAGACCTGCATTTCCGCCAGAAGAAGAAATGAATCGGCGTGCACCACGGGCATAATGCTGCTCGCAGGCATGACCAACTCCACGGATCTTAAATGAGCCGGATGGCTGCATTGCCTCCATCTTCATCCAGACGCGGGTCTTATTCAGGCGGCCCAATGGCAGTGACTCCAGCAGAGGAGTATTGATACTCAAAGACATGTGGTTAACTCCGTAAATTTCGGGGGCTCAGGCCAGTGCCTAAACTTCCAGTTCGACATCAAGATCGAACGCAAGACGGCTCACGACAACAGTAGTACGTGCCGGAAATCCGTCAGAAAAATGGGTACGAATGGCGCATGGGCGCATTATCCATCACCGCTTTTAAGTTCATCGAGATAGTTGTAAATGGTATAGCGGGTGACTCCGAGCGCAGCTGCGGCCTTCTCCACACCACCTTTGATAAGGAATATGCCTTTTTCCTGCATATTCTTTACCGCCAGTAAATTGGCTCGTTTGGTATCCGCGCGGCGGCTGCCAGAACTGAGAGCCGTCGTGGTACTGATGATGTCCCGCATCAGATCTTCAATATTGTCGTGACTGGCCTCAGATGAAGCGTCTTCCTGCATGGCTGGTTGCACGTCTGGTCGAATACCTGCCAGTGACTGGAGAAGCCTGAGTGCCTCATCAATGCCGGAGTTATCCACATTGATGCAGAGTGCAGCGTAAGGTTTACCGGTGCGATCGCGGTAAAGAGCGGTGCTGCTTCGCAACGCTTTTCCGTCGCGGGTGAGCGTTTCGTAATCCAGCAATAAAGACACGGGTTCATTTTTGTTCTCCATTGCACTGATAAATGCGCGATCAGTCCGCATACCAGCCAGCACCGAATCGCCTTTTTTGCGCCCAGTGACACCTGCGTTAGCAATTTCAGTTATTGAAAAGGCCGGATTTCGCAGGTCATGAAGGACAATTTCGGTATTGCCGGCCAGTACACTACCCAGTGCGCGTACAGTTGCCGACAGTATGTTAATCATATCTTGGGCATAATTTTGTTTATCAGATACGGTCATAATACAGCCATTATTAAACATAATGTTGAACAAAATATCAATAAAAGACCTTTTGGTCAACAAATTGTTGATTTAAAAAATCATCGAATGTAAAACTGAAAAACCGGCAAAGCGCAACCTAAAGCAATGGGCTGCATGAGCTGGTCGGAAGGTGTGATGGGGCGAACTGGAACTCCCAGTCGCGATATGGTTTGGTGATGAAATGCCTAGTTGACCGGGATTCGTTAAAAGAGGGCACTATCCAGAATCCCCTTGATATAATGGCACTTTCTTTTTAAGAAAGTGCCATTATAAATTATTGAATTAATCAAAATCGGCGATTCTTGCAACTGCTTAATATCGAGATAGCTATCTTGTATATCAGATTAGCCTTTATAAAACGGCAGAGAATATAATTCGGACAGGCTATAACAACCGTTTTTTAAGTGAATTGATAACCTCAATACTATTGCCTTTCTTGCCCGGTGAAACGATAGCGTCTTCCGATAATACTTTGACGCTCACCTTGCCATTATCATTAGCCAACAGCGCATAGCTATAGCCCGCTCTAATAACTGGTCTTCCCGGATTGATTTCATCATAGTTAAAAACACTGACATTTTCTGCGGTATTATCAATCACAACTGCCTGTTTTCCCATATAGGTAATAACACTTTGATCATACTCTGCAAAAATATTCACCAAATCGTTATTTTGTTTGTTAACCGCAATTGGTTTGCTATCCGATAAAAGGGCTTTATGACTCTGACCGGTAGTGACAACGCCATCTTGGCCGGTTTTCCATTCATTATCACCCGGTTTCTGGCCCGTATGATAGGCAAAGAAATAATTATCCTTCACGGCATACATCATGGTACAACCGCTTAACGCCCCAGACGTGACAATGACCGGATACCCAGGCCGAATATCTCGCAAGGCAATTTTTATTCCCACTGTTCCCGATGCGCCATTAACCACATTAATACCGGTAATATTGCGGCCTAATCTATTTTTTCCCCAATGCTTTCCTATCGTTCCTGAACCGGATTCTGAAGAGGTCACTTGGTCACCACGAAATCCCGTAATAACATCATGAAAAGGGTTCTCCTGATCAGCGTCACTATTTCTCAAAGACCTCGCCTGAGTAAGTTGCTGATTGCTGTCATAACGATGTGCTGTCACCGGTATATCGATTGGGGCATTGTCACTACCCACTAATAATCCCTTTTTTTTCAGCGGGGAAATATTGCCTTGATTAAGCACCTTATTCGCAATAAATTGTTTGAACATTGATAAACCCTCTATAATAATTAATTTTTTACGTTTAATATTTATCTGAAAATAATCATTCAGAGATATTCTTCCTATTATACCCAGAGACTTTCATATCTTTGGAGGTAAAGGTGTTGGCTTCAATTGAAGGCTCACTGAATAACCACCGATTAGATTTAGGTTTTATATTTATGATATTAGGGGCAGCGGCTATTTTCTGATAGTGAAGTTGCCATTGTTTTTCCTCTGGGTTAAATTTTAAGAATGCAAAACCATAGGTATTTTCTATAACTTTGCCATCAGCTTCGTGGTATCCATAATCGCGAAATTCCATTGCTGCAATCATACCCATTCCGTGATCAATATTCTGGTTATTATATTCAACATCTTCTTGACCACCTTGTACGTGCCGAACCCGGAGAATATCTTTATTCATTTTATCGACAACAAATGAACATCCACTAAAGCCTGGAGTAAATACATACTGTGGATGGAGACTGAGATTGGGTTGTGCCGGGATATCAACATATCCTCCTTGTGGGGCCCAATAAGCTAAAATGGACATGTTTTTATCCGGCATTTCTTTTTGATGGGTATCGACAATTTTTAATGCGTTGAATGGCAGAGTTCCATCTGAGGGTTTAATTTGTAGTGCCTTGAACACCAGATTTTCGTTTCCTTCTTTGTTATTTAAAATATCTTTTACTTCTTTTGACATGTTTATTTTTTGCGGATTAATTAAATCAGTAATAATCGGTTGTGAAGTCAGTGCGCTTTCACTTAATATATCAGACATTGCTATGGGGTTGGTGCTATATTGTTTTTGTTTCGAAGGGGACGGAATAAAAGGTTGTGCACCTTTTATATTTCGTTCATTCCCTGTTCTTAATTTTTTATCTAACTGTAAATCCAATCCTAATCCCAATGAACAGTTATTCATAGTATTATATCCATTAGAATATATCGAGCGTTTTCCCGTTCTATTTCCTGAGTGTTTAACTTCTTCACTGTATTTGTTGTTTGGCATATTATTACCTGTTAGTTTTTGGTGGGCGATTTAAATGGAAATAAAATTAAATTCCAATTAATTTGTCAGAGTTTTCTTTGGAGATAATAATACTGACACCATTTATCTCAACAACAGCATTTTGGCTATTTTGCCATTTTGAAAGAGTATCCTTTATTTTGGATAAATAAGTTAAATGGGTAATGCCATAAGTTTCAAGAATAATGCTTATATTTTCTTGACTTTCATTACTATTTGTTGTTGTGTCAGTTATCAGGCGCACTTTAGAGAGGGCAAGGCGAATATCTTCTGTACCGCCCAATTCGGCATATAATTTATTTGCCAGAGCTTGATTGATTTGTGAATTATTTAGGTTTGGTTTTTGCTGCACAGAAGCGGAGATTTGGCTAATCGGTGTAATATTGTCCTTAATATCTTGCAGTTTCATTGGTACGGTAATGGAATACATTAAAGAGAGGCGCGGGCGATTACCCAGAGCCTGCCAGAAATTACCCAGGCTGTTTAAGTTCTCCTGTTGTGGAATAATTCGGGTATAAGCACCGGGAATGCCGGTTAATTGACGGTTGTTAATTAATGCATTTAAAACTCGCGTCATCACTTGCGTGGCTTGGTTATTGGGCTGGCTGTTTGGGTTGGAGCTGTCACTAGAGGGGTTATTAGCCTCCCAGTAAGTAATTAAATAGTTACAATTGATATTGATCCATCCCGGTAATAATGTGCTGGTTACCGGGTTATAACGTCTTGGTTCGGCGGAACGTAATTGCAGATCTTCATGTATATCGTAAAGAAATATGCTTACGGTGGGTTCAGATTGGATGGCATTAATTTCGGGCAGGTCAAAACGGATATCAATTTTATTGCCATTGATATTTAGATACTGGGATAAGATATTATTTAATGCGTTATTTACTTCAATAATCGCATTGTCAGAAGCAATTAGGGTTGTCATGTTTATTCCAATTTTATTGAATATTTAAAAAACCAATCGGCCAGTTTTATTTAATTCAAGTGTAACGGCGCGATCTATATGTTTATTTTCGATTTGTTCACCGTGATCATGCTTCGCTAACATTGATGCTAATAAAGCAATATTTCTGATATTAGCGCCGGTTAAATCAGCCCGTTTAGCCAAATGTTCAAGATCAAGTTCATCAGACAGTGTCAGTTGCTCCGGCCAAATGGTTTGCCACATTTTTTTACGTAGTGTTTCATCAGGATAAGTAAAACGGGTAATAAAGGTGAAGCGACGATTAAATGCGCTATCTAAATGACTACGATTATTGGTGGCTAAAATCACTAATCCCGGATAATTTTCCAGTCGTTGCAATAGGTAAGAGACTTCAATATTAGCGTGTCTGTCTTGGGCGTCCTTGGTTTCGCTGCGTTTGCCAAATAGCGCATCCGCTTCATCGAAAAACAGCACGCCAGAATCTGCTTCGGCTAAGTCGAAAATGCGAGAGATATTTTTTTCCGTTTCACCAATATATTTATTCACCACGGTAGAGAGATCGACTTTAATCAAATCCACACCAAGATGCCCGGCAATCACTTCGGCGGCCATTGTTTTGCCGGTACCGGATTCTCCGTAAAATAGTGCACTAATGCCGGTGCCATAACCAATTTTTTCCTGAAAGCCAGCACTAAGAATTTGGTCACGGTAATAAATAGCCGCAATAATCTCTTTTAATTGTTGCGCTAATGCATCGGAAATGACTAAATCATTAAAGCTACGTTTGGGGGTTATTCGTTGAGCTAATTTACCGAAATTTTGTTGAGCGCGGAAACTTAATGCCTTACGCAGATCGATTTCTGTTAATTGGCCTGCCGGTTGCCGTAAGATTTGGTATTGACTCGCTTCTTGAAGGATTAGCGGTAATGTTTCGGCGGTAAATGAAAAACGTTGGCATAACTGAGTAATATTGATTTCCTGAGCGATATTATCCGGTAAGTTTGCTGCCAGCATGGTTTCTTTATCTGCCAGAGTCAGTGCGGGCATATCAATTTGCACCATTGGCAGATGTTTAATCCATATTAATGTATCACTCGGTTCTACCAGACAAATTACCTTTAATTTTGGTTGGTTCAATAATGTAGATAATTCGTTGTGCCATATTCTCTTTTCTTCTTTCAGTAAAGAGAAATTGCGGATTAATAAGCAGGCATGGTGTAACCTGACTTCCCGGACTGCGTCCATCAGCAAGTTAGGGTTATTTTCCTCCGGTAGTTGAGCTAAGTCTAAAGTTAATGTACTGATATCATGAGATGCCATAATATGACTGACAGCTAATTCTCTGGCGCTATCCGGTTTTCCTCTGAGTATGATCAGCGGGCGTATTTCATCGGTTTCATTTAGTAATATTTTTTCAAGTGAATGATAAAGAGTTTGTGGATACCAAAGATGTGAAGCCGGAGAATGCCAATAAGCACAAGTTGTCAGCGGCGGTAAAATAACTTGCTGGCCTGATAAGCAATGCCAGACAGCGCTATGAGTTAGAAATTGGGTTTGTAACCAAATAGACTCTTCGTGATTATTGAGCCGTAATAGTTGGTTATTGATTAACGGTGTTTGTGGTAAGAAGCTGTTTTGCAGTAATTGCCGGTCACTTTGGCATTGGCTAAATAGTTCAATAGTTAAAGCAAAACTGGGCCACTGTTTTTTACTGTTACCATGCAGAGCGGCAAATAACGCATGATAACGGTTATCGAAATGCGGTAATAAACCTAATAATAAAACATCACGCTCAAATTCAGTGAGTTCAAAACATTCGATTAATCGTGATAATGCATTGGGATTTCCTTCAATTTCAGGGATATTAATAATATCACCCTGTTTGGTTATCCAATGAGGAATACCCTGTGGCTTTACCAAATGCTGTTTTAATTCATCTTCGGTAAGTAGAAAGCTTTCCGGTAAATAATCGTATTTTTCTCTGTTTTGGTAATAGTAATGTTGTAACCGCAGATCAATACGTTCCAGATGGGGATAAATCCAGCGCAATTCTGTCACCATGTGGTGATTATTTTTAAGTAAAGAGTTCATATAAACCTGTTAAATATTTTGCCAGTCGATTAATAAAGCATGATCCAGCCAGGGAAGTTTGGCGATATTTAATGGCCATGGCCATGGCCAATCGGCCAGTAATGCATCAAACGGTTGTTGCTGGATGGTGATTTTAATTTCCTGATCATTAATCAGCAATTCCCCCGGCCGTTGTAAAAATAGTTGGCGAACGTCATTGCGGCTTAGTTTTTTCCAGCCGGGAAGTTGAGCAATAACGGTATCCAGCCATTGCGCGGTTATTAATTGTTTTTCTGGTTCAAGAGAGATTGATTCACTATTTTCATCAGCCGTTAATCCACACAGAACGTTATTGAGTCTCTTACGTTCTGCCGGTGTTTCTTCGGTTCCCCAAATTAGATGGTCAAGGAAATTAACGGCGCTGAATCGGGCTTGACGATGAATAAACTTTTGCTTCTCAAGTAAACCAAGTTGATTAAACAGTGAGGGCAGCATCGGCCATAAAATTAATACTCCCGCATTACTAACTTGGCGTGGAGAGATTTGTGCAGGTAATAAAGTCCGTTCAGAGTGTGGTTTGTTAATAATTCGAAGTGGGTTAGGGTTATTTCCTGCTGTAACCGATGTGGTATCCGATGTTGATAATGTTTGCTGATCTCCAGTAATTATCTTTTGGTTTGTCGAATGTCGATATTGCTGAACATTTGAAAAATTAACGTTATTCATGGTTGATTTTTTACTAGGCGGATTTTTATCTGTATGGTTTGGCATAAAGTATTCCAATAGATATTGGTATTCTTCAACCGACAGATGCTTTTGGCAAAGTCGTGAAACAGAAACGGTTTGCCAAAGTTGTTTCAGCCAACTATTTAATGGACTATTGTCGGTCATAGTTTGGCGGAATAATGTAATAACAGGCGCAACATTAAGTACGCCGTTATTGAGTTCAGTTGTAATACGCGAGATGATTTTTGCATTGGGTTTAGGTATGTCCTGAGTATTATGCCGCTGTAGATATTTCAGTGCATTAAGTATCAATTGCCCGGAGGAGACAAGCTCCTCCTGAGGTTGTGGTTTATTTACTCTTTTGGATAATCTGCGGTTGATGGCGATTAATAAAGTGGATTGCTTGATAGCCAAAAGCTGTTGTATACCGTGTTCAGATAGGCAACCTTTTGCCAATAGCAATATCCATTGGTTCTCTATCTGTGCTAATTGATGAATAAGTCTGTTAATATTAATCTCTTTATTATTGGTTATTACCTCCAATGTATTTAATTGGGAATCTTGTTGATATAAAGAGTGAATAAAATTCTCTGCATTAATGAAATTATTATCGCCAGCCAAAGAGGACTTATTGATAAATTTACTTGGTATTGATTTATTCAGTAGAATCTCTTCTTGATGATCGTTTATCTGATATTGACTGAATGCTTTATTCAGTTCCTCCTTTAGGCGAGCAGGAAACAATGAGTTAAAATCATGAAAATCTATTTCACTAAGATTGAGGGTTAATGTTTCTAAATAAATATCCTGATGAATATTATATTCATCAAAGTATAAATTAAATAATTTATTTATACTGATTTGATTAAGCAGGGAGCCATGCAATACTCTTTTAGCTACCTGTTGATCATTAGCCTCAATCGTAATGGTAATCCGATTTAACAGATTTGGCTCCGACGTCATATAGATATTTCCTTGGTAATGAGTAAATAATAGATAATTTAAAATTATATTCGTGGAATAGAATTAAAGTTTCATAATAAAGGCCAATAAATAATAAGGCGGAATTACATCAACGCTATGATTATGTGGTGAGGATAATGCTTCTGGCGCATAAGGACCTACGTGGTTTGGGATTAATGTGAATCCGTCAGAAGGGATGGATGTAACATTCCCAATACTAGTTGATTTCAAGTTAAGACTGACAGAAACCTTAGTTGATGTTGTATTTTTGAAAAAGTATTTTCCATTACTACTATCATTGGCTTTATTGCTGTTTCCTTTATCAGAAAAATCATTTCCACACATGACAAAACGACTTCTTAAATCTGGAGTTCCATTACTACCATCACAAAAAGCCCATCCAAGAGGAGCACTATCACCAGAGAACATCACAATCATTCCTCTGGGGAGTATTTTGTTGGGATCAATACTGACGCCGTTTGAATTAACAGTGATACCATCACCCGCTTTGACAGATACTGTCGAGTTATCTACAACAATGCCATTACCCTGACCAACGGTTATTCCACCGGATTTATCAATCAGACCATCATTAAGTTCTACAGAGAAAACATTATTTTTTAGTCTTAATGAAGAGTAACGGGAATCGTTAGTTTTCCCAATATTTAAACTGACACCGCTATTGTCTACTTTAATACCATTACCAGCTTTGACACATAATCCATTGTTTCTATCAATCAGGCCATCATCAATTTTTACAGATAAGATATCTTTTTCTAGTATTAATGGAGAGTGTCTGCCGCTGGCAAGCCATCCCATTTTTAAACTGACACCGTTGTTGTCTACCTTAATGCCATTACCGGCTTTAACTTTTACACCTTCGTTAACTATTTCAATACCGTGATGATTATCGACTTCAAGCTTGTCGTTATTAATTCTCAATCCTCTGCCGGTATTGACTGCTAATCCGTTATTATCAGCTAATAGGCTTTTATTCTTGATTTTTACACTTAATCCATAGTCACCTGTCTTTAAACCGCCGTTGTCGTTAAGTTTTACTGCTAGTGCACCGCCATTATCCAGTTTCAGTGCTGAATTTGGATTATCTATCTGACCGGGCGCTTTACCAACAGCCCGGCGACCAATGTCAGCAATATTAATCAAGTCGGCATAATCGGTTTGTAATGGAATACTGCCCTCTTTAAAGCGTTTTTTTAAATTATCTGCTGATGGGCCATTTGATTTGATATTTTCCATATTGGATTTTGTATTAGATAGATCAGGTTTTTTTTCCATTTTTATCATCCTATGTTTTATATGATGTTAAATTATTATGATTCAAATATCTTGTATACCCTTCATCCTTCAAATTGCTGCTTTGTTGGCTGCTTTCACTTACCCCAGTCACATAGTTATCTATGCTCCTGGGGATGCGTTCACTTGCCGCCGCGCTGCAACTTGAAATCTATTGGGTATAGATGTTTCTGTATAATTAAACAAGAAAAGATATTTAATGTTAAAATAAATTTTTTGTGATGCTATATTAATTTGTTTTTATATTGGGTAAATTAATTTCTATTTTTTGCTATTGTTTTTATTAATCATTGCATTTAGCTTAGCTATTCCTCCGGTATAAGGCACATATAATAATTGATCACTTTTTATGACTTCCTCGTTCCATTGATCTCCAGATTCGCCAATTACCTCAATACGCTGTTGTTCGGTGGCAATTCGCATATTACCAATACCGGTTGTATCAGAAGGCCGGCATCCCAAGGTTAAAGTTTGTAAAATATGGTATGCCTCATCTCCTAAAGGAGCTCCATTGTTTTGCCAGCGTTTATAGCTACTAGCAAAATCTTTAAAATGTTCCGGTGATAACCAGTGAATAATCATCGAAATATGCGCGGGAAATTCAGCGAGAATCTCCTTTTTCACCCAAGATTCCAACTTATAAGGGTCAACTTTGTCATTCTCAATTAACTGACGATTCACTACCACGCTGACGACAAATGAGAAGCGATCGGCCGAGGCGTATTTTTCGTTGGAGAAGTACCAGCAATAGCGCCATGCTTCGGTCTCTTTTGGAAAGCTTTTATTCTGTGAGTCTTGATTGCGTTTAATTAATATCTTACCTTGAATACGATCAAATTTAACTACCCGTGCTTTGAGTTCATATTCAGATTGCGGTTCAGGGAGAACGGTACGAGCTGATATTTTTTTGGCTGGCCCAGATGGGGTAATGACATATTTCAGGGTGATTTCATCATCTACTTTGATCATGGCAGGGAAGGGGCTTTGAGCACTGGAAGTAATCCATCGTTCATCCTCAGCATCACTTTGAGATGCTGCATCGGCATAAACCAATTGATAATCCATATCTTCCAGCCACACTGGGCTATTTTGCCAACGCAGATTACCATCCTCAAATGCCTGATATACTCTGTACAGATTGCGTTCCAAATCACTACTGTTACGGGTGTTAAGGGTGAATGAATCTTCTGTCACTTCGGTGATCATTTGGCCCCGTAATATAAACTCTCTATCACCTTCAATAATAATCAGGTTAATTACCTGACCTTGTAATAACCGACCTGCTGTACCTTGCTGGGTGATGATGAGTTGATGATTTTTAGCATTTAAATTCTCTGTAATTATCTTTAGATCGTCAGGTTTATGTTTATCATCGAATTTCGCATCGGGTTTTATTGGCAAAAGCTGACGATGCTCAATTAAATAGAAAGGCAGGTTAGCCAGATCGGGCGTGTCTCTGAAACATTCTCCGCCCAAACCCAACCGGGCAGCAATTCGTTTTTGTAGCGCCGACACTTTATCAATCCGAATATTATTACGTTGATAGATGAGTTCCGGTTGTTGAGCCAGATAGCCTTGCTGAGTAGATAGAAAGTCTTGGAAACCTAGTAGTGAGTCTGATGTGAGCGGTCTGGCGGCAAGTTGAGCACCAAAATAGCCCAACAGATGATTTAAAATTGTCGCCTCTTTTATATAGTTTGACTTCTGAATTTGGTCATTAATGTAGATTTGTGAATCGCGGCTGAGTTTTGCGGTTAATTTAGAAATGCTTTGTTGATGAACACGATGGCTGACTGTACCCGTTTTAAAAGGCCACTGCACACCATGTACTGCTTTTCCCCGTTGTTTAAAGGCCAGTAATTTCGGTAACAGGGCCAGTTCAGCACAACCGTTAGCCAGCATTTGTTCAAATGGCAGCATAAATTGGTGCAATTGCACTTGTTGTGGCGTAGGTTTGCTGGTCTGCAATCCATAGCAAGCCGGTAATTTATTGCTTACCGGGTAATAATCCAAGACTTTACGATGTTTACCCCAATGCAGTAATTCCGGCTGTGTATTAATCAGGGGTTCTGCAATTATTTTTTTCTCTACATCTTGTTTAGCAACAGCAATTTTAACTCCCCCTTTGGCAATAATGGTAAGCGGGCTGTTTGTTGAGGTAATTAATGTCAGTGGATCGTTACCCCATAGTCTGGGGTAATATCTTTGGGCGATTTTCCAAGACCAATTATCGTCCGATAATTGAGTAATAGTTTCGTCGTGATGAGTTAATGCCAGCCGGGTTACACGCTGAATACCTTTAATAGCTAATAATCGGTTAACCAGATGGCTGAGATTTAATACCGTAGCGCCGGTGTAATTTTTGGCTTGAGGTAATGTCGGTATCCAACCGTGATGTAAATTAGGGCCGGAAAATATCTCTTCATGATTGTAACCCTGATCTTTCATGGCCTGAGTGGTATAACGTTTGGGTTTTGCCAGCACCATCTGTTCCGCCGTCATATAAACTTGAGCGAAAATATCAGCAAAATCGATGACGTTCTCTTCAAGTTCAATATCAATCTGTAAGGGGAGATCGGTAGGTTGCAGCCAGATAATGTGACTGACGGATTCCCCCAGATTACGGTTATCTTTTAGGAAAGCGTTGAGTTTTTCCTGAGCCAGCTTATTATCGGCCTGCGTTTCCCGGTTAGGGAGTAAATAAAGCCAGTAATTTCCTCTCAGAGCTAATTGGCTGTCTGATCCGGAGTTTTTAAAGCGATATTCACGTTTCTGTTTGTTATACCAGTATTCATAGCGTTGATCTTTAGGTTCACAAATCAATTGGACATCATTAAAGAAAAAATAACCTTCATTGGTGTCATTAATTGTGTCACTGCTGTGCAGGTCTAGCAAAGCCCGGCGATAATCTTCCGCGGTGATGGGGCCACAGGTTAGTGTTTGTTGTGGCCCGAATTCCTGAGGAAAAATACCGTCGCTGAGTGTTTGGTCCTCTGGTCTTGGCGTAAGCAGATCTCTCAATGGTAATGTGTGGCGGTAGGCCAGATCGGAAGCGCCATAGCAACAGGCTTCCAATAAGGTGATGCCGGGATCACTTTCACTGGTATTGCTCCAGCATTGGCCGGATTGCTGTTCAATAACCGTTTTGGCCTGAGTGAGTAAGGCATCAAAGGTAATATCGTCTTTGACGATGGGAAACAGGGCATCCTGATGACTCATTGGTTAACTCCTTGGTTTGAGGGACGCTGCTCTAGCCAGACTAAAATCAGCACTTCATTATCGGCGGCCTCGATACTTTTACCTACGGCGCCTGTGACTCGGTTAGCGATGGTTATGCTTAAATCCGTGACGCGTTCTACCAGAGGCGATTGTTGGATCGTGGCTAACAACTGGTAGTAATCAATACGATTACCGACTGTCACGCCGATAGCGGCATTTTCGCCCCATGGCATATATTTTCGGCTTAATTCCTGTTGTAGCTGATGATATCCGTAGTCGGGGTTAACGCCCGCGATAAAGGTCACTTGGTAGTTCACATTAACGTCAATGTAACTGGGATTGTTGATCTCAATGATTGCCCAAGGGCTGCTGAGTTGTTTGATCCATTCGACCATCTCTGCCAGCCGAGCGGGGTTTAACGTTGGACGCAGCGCGTCATCGTTATCTTTGTAACGGCTGTTGGGGATCACAATCAGTTGCTGTTTTTCTGGTGCCGGAATTTTGGTTAATTCACTGGCAGAAGGGTATTTGACATCAAACAGGCTGATAAATTGCTCTTTTAATAAGGTGACAATGTTGCCCCAACTTAGCGCCCGGTTACGGTGAGACAACCGAGCTGGGAGCCGCGTCAGGAAGGCTGGTTCGGTTTCTGGCGGGCGACCGTTCCAGGATACCCAGGGTTGAGTTATTTCATTGATTGCAACGGATGAGTTTACCGGCTGTTTAATGCTGTCGGCAGCTAATCCATTTAGCCAGTGATCCGACTCAATGGTTTCTGCGTTAATGAGAGTAGCGGTTATAGCGTTATACAACAGTCCTTTAATTCTTGGATAATTAGGCGGTTTTTCACCAGATACCGTGGGTACCATCTCAGCTTTTAGCCAGTATTTATCTGTGGGCATTAGAGAGGTTTGATTTGAAGCGTTTTGTGGTAACAACGTTCGCAAAGTTCCCCGATCAAACAGGTTGCGGGTTTGGTCGTGAACCCGTTGGGTTAATGACTGCCATGTATTGTCTTTATTAAGATAAAACCAGGATATGGAGAATGCTTCAAAGCCTTCTAACTGCCAGTACAGAGATAAAGTTTGCCCCGGTAATACATCGGTAAAGCCTAAATAGAATGTATTATTGACTAGTGACGATATATTTGCTTCTCCCCAATTTATGGTGGTAGATTGAACTTTGACATCATGGGATGTTTCGCTAAAAAGTTTAATACCGTTTTCAGGTAATTTAATATTATCTGAGTGGCTTAATATTATTGCCGATTTCCAGTCAGTGTTATCTTTCCAATGCCAACGCAGATCGGTCAATTTTCCTTGATTCGCTAATAGATCGGTATCTGATGCATATTGTAACGGATTTCCGGCGCTATCCTGTCCGGCATCAAACAGGGTTCCTTTAGGGATAAAATATTCTGCATTATCTGTATTTAAGGTAATGCCTAAAGCAACGCTATCCGCTTGGGCGCTTTTGGGTTTCAGCCCCAATAATTCCCGGTAATAAAGATTACGGTGCCGGGCCGGAAAGGTATTTAATAATCGATTAGTTGTTTCTAATAATTTTAAAAAAGCCAAAACAAAAGCTTGATGGGCGGGTAATAGGCCATCGGCTTTATTAATATTTTGATAAATATCCGCTAATTGTTGAGGATTATTTGCTTGAATAAAATAAAAACTATCCCAGAACTGTTTTTTCTCTTGATCGAAAGGAATTTCTTTAGCGTAAGCTTTAAGCCAGTTTAAAATATCTAGCGTACTTCTTTCATCAAGTTTAAATGCCGTATCTGGCACAATAGCAGAGAGTTTATTTTCTAACTCGGCCTGTCCCATATTTTTGCCACCCTTGTTATTTAAATAAAGTTAAAAAGGTTATTTATCCGGCAGTGACCGCATATTGACTGGCGATAAACCGGCCTTTACCCATACTGGGTGCTGTCACATCCGGGCCACTCGATGGATTATTGGCTGGCTGTGTCGGGGTAAAACGGGCGATAAATTGTTGTCCGACGACAATCACCGTGACTGGACTACGGCAGAAGTTTACCTGCTGGCTGGCATCCAATTGAGCAATGGTGACCATCCCCATGCCGGGTACCGGGTGGCTCGGGGTAATATATTGCGCTTGAAGTTGCACCTTTTTTTCATCACCTACGATGACGATCTTTTTGCCCTGAATTTGGGCGTGTCCGCTACCCCGGATGGTCGCTGGCCCCAGAATGGTGACTTGCCGGTTGCCAAATAATGGTTCGAACAGCAAAGTGTCGCCATCCACCACCAGTTGTTTGCTCATAGGCTCACCTGCACCCGGCCTTCATTAACTTCAAGGGCGCCTTCAATCTGTTGGCTAATTTCGCTGCCTCTCAGCGTGTAAGTGACCTGAACATGCAGGGTATTGGGTACGTCCGTTCTCTGGTTCACTTGGATCTCGCCGATATCGGCGCGGGGTTCATAACGTAATACCCGTTCTTCAATCCGAGTTTGAATTTCGGCCATCATTTCGTCACGGATATTGGCAAACAGATAATCATTCAGGCCGCAACCATAATTCTCACGCATAATTCGTTCGCCGGGTTCGGTGAGAAAAAGAATTTTCATATTTTGGCGCACGTTTTCTGCCCCTTCCGCCATTGTGACGCCGGTAGGTATTTCAGAATGCGCATTATCTTTAATCGAAAATTGCGGTGGAAAGGCCCAACCCCGACCGTAAATATTGGCTAATACTGTGTTGGCTAATGCTTTGTTTGTCATCTTATTACCTTATTATTGGGTTAGATTAATCTTCGCACCTTTAATATCAACCTCGGATTCCCCTGAGGCGGATAGAGATTTTTTGGCCTCTATTTTAATTTCCTGAGCATGGGTAATAAGATTCTTAGCGGAATTAAGTGTGATATCTTTATCCTGTTGCAGAGATAAGGTATGTTTTCCGCTATTCAATGCGAGGGTTTTATCTTTATTATTAAAGATTAATGCCTGCTGATTTTCCCCTTGTTTAATCACTAAGGTTTTCACTGGATTTTTTTCACTCGGTTCTAACGGCGCTTTGTTTTTAGGATTGTGCATCGAGCCTAATATCACGGGAAAGCGCGGATCACATTCAAAGAAACCGATAATCACTTCATCCCCCGGTTCAGGGTAAAAGCAGAAGCCGCTTTCATGGCTGGCGTAAGGTTTACCCAGACGGGCAAAAAGGGTGCCATTGGTTAAGTTTAAGGCCGGTATTTTGACCGGAATACGACCCAATGATTGGCTATCCCGCTGGTATTTTTCCACGATCCCGATATGCAGCTCTTTCGCCTGCGGTACAACTTGCTCTGTTTCCGGTAATAGCCCCAGCGTTAGCCGAGTACGCCAACCTTGCCGTTGATTGATGGTCTGACTGACACCGGTGATAATCGCCTGACCATCCATCCCTTGACCAAAGCCGTTTAACGCTAGCACATCCCCCGGTTGATAACGGTTATCGCCTTCGACCTCAAAATTACCGGATACGTTATGACTTCGGCGGTTATTCAGGATGCCTTGAGCAAGCTGTTTGGCCTGTTCATTGTCCAATGGATAGCTGAAAACCCATTGCCATTGTTGGTCGGTCAATGATGTCAGGCTGTCTGTGGCGAGTTGATTGCGACCAAGGCCGCTGCTTTTTACCTGATGGGCTGGAGACAGCTTTTGTTGGGCAATATCCCAGGATTGTACATTCACTGTTTTGGGGCTGCGTTGGTTATCCCATTGCAGATTCGCTTCAAATAACACCGCATCTTGATGGCTAGCTCGCTGGTGGAGGGTATGTACGGTTGACCGATTCAGTGATTCCGGGGTGACCAGTGTCACGCTATCGTTGCCGGGCAGCAGCCAGATATGAGTCGCGAGCAGCCGATTTTTTAGAAAAGCCCAGTCATTGCAACGAAACTGCACCATTTGTTCATGCACCGTTTTAAGCTGAGGGGCTTGTTTTATCGTGACTGGGATACCCGCTTGGCTAAACAACTTCTTGATAATCGCCTCATCACTCTGTTTGTTGAACAGTTGCGAGTGGAAGTTGTGAGTTAATTTTTGCAATGAGTGCTTGGCGGTCAAAGTAATGATGCTGTCCTGACCTTTAAGCCTCAGTGCTTGTCGAACGATGATCCCCTTAAACACCACGGCTGTTTCGATCTGTACGCTAAGTTGATGATTGGGGCGACAACTTGTCAGTTCAGCTTGTGCCTTGGCATCAAAAATATGGCTGGCATCACCGGCGATACCCAAAGTGATGTTGACCGAGGGGATGCCATTAATGTGATGGTTAACGGTCAGACTGATAACCGCAAATTGACTGAGAGCTTTGCCCTCGATTTTGATCGTTATCGTCGGTATCTTCATGCTTTCCTCTGTGCTTGCAACGTTTGTCCGGGGATAAAGTCATCAAGATTATCCAGACCGTTTTGCCAGGCTAGCGAGAGATAATCGATACCACCCGCCAAAGACGCTCCGGCGCCTAAGGCGATCAACGGCAGGGAGAGCATATCCGTTACGTTAACCGCTGTTGCCGGGGGCGATTTTAATTGCTGCTCGGTGGCTTGAATAACAAAGCTTTCATCTGCTACCAGAGATAGGGTAGCGCTGGCCCGCAACGGTGTGGCGTCCCGGTCGAACAGGGTGTAATGAATGCTGAGGCCACTGGCGCGGCAGGCAAAATAGCCTTTGTTTTCCCAACGCATTTTGCCCCATTTGATGTTAAGAAAGTGGGGAACGTGAGTGCTGGCATCCACGGCACATAAGGCTTTTAGCGTTGCTAGTTGGGTTTCTACCGGGGTGTTGTTGCCGGGCATGGTGGCATCAAATAACAGGACTAATGACAGACCCGCCGGTTGGGATAACACATAGCGGCTGCTTTGGTTGGCACTGTTAATGCTTTCATCTTGCTGATAACGGGTTTGATAATCGAGCTGAATGGCATCAGGGTTATACATTGCCTGTAAACTGCCTACCGAAATTTTCCCCTCGCGGTCCTTGAAGGCGGTGAGGGTGAGTCTGGATAGGCTGCGTTCAATTAAGCTCATAATGACCTCCTGTTTCACGCAATGCGTCTAACACTGCTTGTTTCACTTTCTCAATCAGGCGGGCGTCATCCAGCGTTTCCTGCGCTAATGTTGGTGGCGCGACCGAGTGACTCGCTGAATCGGTGACTTTGGCCTGAATAATCAGCTCCTTAATTTCAACAGTCATGCTTTCACTCCTAACCAGCGCATATCCTGATAACGTAATTCCAGCGCATTAACCAGCACCGTATTGCTATTGGCATCAAGGTCGCCGGTGGACCAGCGAACCGGCAGAGCGTTACTTAATGTCCAACTGGCTACGGGAACTGAATGCTCATTCAGTAGCATGATGACCACATCGGCATACACGGCTTTCTCGCCGCGCAGGACGCGATCAAACACCCAAGTCAGCGGTGTGACGGTCATAACACCACGTTCCAGTACCAAGCTACCGTGCTGGATCTTCTCGGCTAGCCAAACGTTTCTGGCATTTTCTCCGCCTTGGCTGTGTTGGGTGGTTTGCAGTTCACGGCTGAGTCCTGATATCCGTTGAAAGGCAATGTCGAGAGGGCTAGGAATATTGTTAAACAGAAAACTGGCGATAAAACGGTGTGACACCGATGGGGTGTATAAATTGTTCATATTTTGCCCCTGTTTAATGGGTGATCCCGGTACGGGTATCAAATGTCAGATTCAACTCGATAAACTCCGCCGGCATTAACAGCGCCAGCCTGATCTTCATGATCATTTTCCCGGCCCGTAGATCCGCTTCGCTCATCGATTCATCAACCCCCAGTAACACCTCAAATGCCTGATCTTCCTGCGTACCCCGCAGTCCGCCGTTTAGCCATAACTGACGTAACCAGTTGTAAGCCTGACCTTTAAACTTCATCCAGGTGATGGCGTTATTCGGTTCAAACACAAAGGCCCGGCCCAGTTGAGTCATATGGGCTTCGATATAGGAAACCAGACGACGCGTCTGGATATAGCGCCAGGGGGAACCGGGAGTGTTGTCTAGCGTGCGGCATCCCCAGATCCTTGTCCCTTTGCCGGGGAAGCTGCGAACCAGATTCAACGAAGGGCCATCCCGATTAAACAGGGCATCGGCTTCAATGTGAGAGCGTATTGGGCTTATCACCTTAGCTAACGCGACGTTGGCGGGGGCCTGCCAGACCGCCATTGGGTTATCGTTACGCTGGATGATGGCGGCCACTGCCGCAGTCGGCGAAAGGGCAACAGGCCGATCTTGTTCCTGATAGGCACTGTTCAGCCTTGGCCAGTATACCGCGCCCCATTGCCGATCATTGGAAGAGAACTGCGTTAAACATTCAGCGGCCAGTGCGGGATCATCGGGGGCATCCAGCAATCCCATGATGCCGCGCCGACTTTTGCAAAGGTTAAGTACGGATTGCCAAAATTGTAGCCAGACTTGAACTTTATCGTTTTGATTGATTTCTGAATTAGGATTGTTCATCTGATTCAGATAGACAATATCGGGGACCACAATCAGCGTGATAGCACTCTGCGCTGAAATCGCTTGTTTAACCCAATCTTGTTGTAGGGTAGTGGTTAATGATTGAAAATCGTCTCGTGGTTTATCAGATCCTAGCGACAGTACATAGGCTTGCTGACCGCCGTTGTCAAAAAAGTGACGCACGGAATAGTATGTTAATCCTGATTCACCAAATGACAGGGTAAAATCGGTCAAGTTGTTTAACTTGACGGCGGTGTTGTCACTAACACGATTGTTTTTAGCAGGTTGGGTATAGCCGATAAAAACCGGTACACCGATAAATGCCTCATCTCGTTTCTGGGATATCAGGTTCTCCGTGATGGTGACGCCCGGCTGTGTTATTTCCATTCTCATTTCCTCAATAGAACAGGCGCGGCGAACCGCGCCTCAGTAGGGTTACTGTGTTACATTTTGCGAAAATTGCAGGATAATAAATTCAGCCGGACGGACCGCCGCCATCCCAACCTTGACTACCATTTTGCCTTGTTTAATGTCAGTGTCGGACATGGTGAGACCTTGACCAATTTGCACAAAGTAGGCTTCCTGTGGGCTATTACCGGCCAGCGCCCCTTGCTGCCAGAGTTGATGGAGATAGTTGTCAATCGCTGACCGGACTCGTTGCCAGGTAGGTTGGCTGTTGGGTTCAAAAACGGCAATGCGCATTGCCTGTTTGATATCCCGTTCTGCCGCATTAAATAAACGCCGAACCGGAATGTAGCGCCAGTTATCATCATTTTGCTGAGTACGTGCGCCCCAGACGACAAAACCTTGGTTGGTGAAATAGCGGATAGCATTGATACCTTTTTGATTCATGGTACCTTGCTCATCTTCCGTGAGCCGTTCCACCACATCACTCATCCCGCTTAGCACCACGTTAGCGGGCGCTTTCCAGACGCCACGGTTGGCATCGGTGGCACAATAAACGCCTGCCATAACTGCGCTGGCAGGAATGATGTGTTTGTTATCAGCAATTTTTTGTTTTATTTTCTCGATAGCTTGCCCATAGAGTTCTGAGTTTTGCTTTTTGAGTTCTGCCAGATTGGTAACTTTTGCATCCTGATAACCTGAAACCGCGACGCCACTCTCCGCCACCTGAATAAGCTGTGAGACTTTAACCGCGGGATAATAAGTTGCGGTTTGTGATTGCGGGCTAATGTTGAGTTTGGTTTCTTTATTCTGATTATCCGCGATAAGGAAATAGCCTTCATTTAATAATGAAGGTGTCAGACTGTTATATATCTTGCTCTGGTAATCAGAATCCTGTTCAGGGCAGACGATTAAAGTGATTTCTAAAGCTTGCCTAATTAACTCAGGGATTAATGCCTGCGTGTTAGCATCTTCCGGGTTAGCAATTGGCAGGATATAACAAGGTCCGCCACCATTTTGGAAATAAAGTTTTAAAGCATCACTGCTTGTTGTGTAGGTGCCGACAGTCACTTTGTAACTGGGAGTTTCTTCATCTGCACTGAGAGTAGCGGCCTTTGCATCGGCAACAACTGCTGTTTCCGTTTTTGTATCGTTCTTGGCTCCGTTATCGCTTTCGACGGTTTTAGGTTTTTCAGGAGGAGTCGGAGCAGTTGATGTGATGTCGATTGACGTAATACAACCCACATGAAACTGGTTAGTGAAATCCAACCAGCTACTAACGCGTGTTGCTTGTGGCGTTGTGCAGGTTTTTTTCGGTGAGAAACGGCCAATAAAAACCGGGATTGCCGTGTTCCCTTGGCTAACGGAGAGCGCCAGTGATGCATCTTCTTCAATATAGACGCCAGGATAAGTTGGTGTTGTTGGCATGCTGCCTCCCATTATTGAGCGATGTTCTGCGTAAACTGCAAGATAATAAATTCGGCTGGACGAACTGCCGCCAGACCCACTTTGACGATCATTTTGCCCTGCTTGATATCGTCATCGGTCATGGTGGTGTCTTTACCGATTTGAACGAAGTAAGCCTGTTCGGCTTTATTGCCCATCAGTCCGCCTTGTTGCCACAGGGTATGGAGATAGTTATCAATAGCGCGGTGGACGGCTTTCCAGGTGGGTTGGCTGTTGGGTTCAAATACCATCGCACTCATGGCATTTTTAATATTTTGCTCTGCACTGTTAAATAGGCGGCGAACCGGGATATAACGCCAATTATCATTGTCCTCAAGTGTTCGAGCACCCCAAACCAGCGTACCGCTCTTAGGAAAGGTACGGATCATATTCAGCGCTTTACCTTGGTTGTATTGCGTTTGCAGGTCATCGGTTACCGGGTATTTAGGTTGTAATCCCCCTTGGATAGGAACGTTAGCGGGTGCTTTCCAGACCCCCCGGCTGTTATCGACACTGGCATAAATACCGGCCATGACGGCACTGGGTGGAATATCAATGGCGGCTTTATTTTCTCCCCATTTAGCGGTCAGCCAAGGGTAATAAACTGCGCCATAAGGAGTAGGGGAATAAGATTTGAGGACTTTTTCTGGTTCTTTTATATCGGTATCATTTTGCGGGCCATCAAAAATAGCAAATAATCCTTTGCCCGGTTTACAAAGTTTCCCGGTAACTTCGTTGATATCTTCTCCGGCAGCAACCAGTAATGTCACATCGTCAAGTTTTGGCACTTGTGTTTCTAAGTCTTGAGTTTTGACGAGATAGCAATATCCACCGCCGTTAATAAAATAAGCACGCAGTGAAACGTCAAGGATATTCTTGGGATTAAATGGCTCGCCTTTTTTTAGTGTCAAATAGTTCATCCAACTACTCACACGAATATAGGGTTTACCTGATATTAATGAATTGTTGCTTGCAACAGCAAAGACAGGCACTGCCGTTGCACTGGCGCGGACAGAGAGGGCTGGTGAAGCGTCTTCTTCAATATAAACGCCGGGATAGGTTGGTACTGTTGGCATATTGCCTCCAATTATTATGCAATATTTTGAGTAAACAGCTTTATAAATAAGTCTTAAGCCGCTTGAATGGTTACTCGATCTGCTGTCAGGCTAATTTCCTGCACAGCAACTTCATTGCTGGTGGCATCAAAAGCAGGAGCGGTTAATGAAGTTGGGAAGGCATTTGCCACGCTCCAGGTCATTAAAATTTCAGTGCCGACTTCGTTAGTCAGGCTGATTGAAATATCTTTTTTCTCGACCCGATTAAGTTGGATGGAATTAAGCCAATCAAAAAGTTTAGTATCACCGGAGAAGACACCTTTACGCAGGGTAATATTGATCGCCTGACGTTGACCCGGCATTTTATAATAATTGCCTGTACCGTCTTTATATTCGATGACGTCATGAGAAATATCGAGCCCGGAAACGTTATTAAAGGGGACTTTCTCATCACCGATCGAGACAATAAACCGATAAGCAGGGATTGGATATTCAACAGCGATTTGTTCTGGAGTTGTAGCCATGATTTTTTCCTTAATTGGTTATTTACGTTTAAAAGATAAACAAAGCGTTATTGCTTTATTTTGACTAGCACTGAGCTATGGGTATAGCTACCGCAGCAACCAACCTTATGGCGGTTATTATTTATGCTGAAAAAATTTATGTCGCGATTATTTAGTTCGCATTTAATAAAGCGGCATGATTATAAGCAATGAATCTTTGGAGGGAATATTAATTAATAATGAAGGGTAATTATTAGTTGGTATGGCAGAGGTTAACCATTTTAGGTATTGGTGCTGTTTTATTTGGTTTTAGGGGTAGGGAAATGATGAATGGAGAATTATTTTCTGTTTCATCGATTAATTTGTGATCAAAAAATCGATAGGTAAATATGATTATACAAATCGCTATAGGAGAAAATAATCTTGGTGGTATAAGAGGAAAAGTATCTCTTCAGATTAGAGAAGAAAAAGATATACCCTTCATCTTTCAAGCTGCTGCTTTGTTGGCTGCTTTCACTCACCTCAGTCACATAGTTATCTATGCTCCTGGGGATTCATTCACTTNNAACTCTAAATCTATTAGGTATAGTCTTATTGCAGTGCTAATAAAATGGATTTTTTACGGTAGTAATAAATAGATAAAATGAAATCATGTTTGAAGTTAGATTGTTTCTTTAGGGCGACAGATAATACGTCTATTATAGTTTGAAATTTGAAATCAATATTAATTATGTTCAGGAATTGGTACTTTTTTGATTACTTATTGATTATGAGATTTAGTAGTAATTCGATTTAACCGATTTTCTACGAAGTTCAGTAAATAGTTAAAATTGATATTTTTTCATTAAGACAATAATTGGTTTATTATAAGATTATAACTTTTGTTTTTTTATAAACCGTGATTTTGTTTCCGCAAACAACTCACTTAATCGCGTTCCCGATGTTCTTAAGGTGTCATTTTGCTCCCTATAAATAAGAACAAAAATGCCGATTTTGAATATCGGCATTTTGCTGTGAAAAAGAAGATTAATTTAATGCTTTAATGTTTCAATTTTATCCCGGCTCAGTCCGGTACTGGTGACAATAATGTCCAAACTCACGCCATGCCGTAATAAGGCACGGGCCGTTTCCAGTTTACCTTCCTCTCTACCTTCTTCTCTACCTTCCTCTCTACCTTCTGTTCGGCCTTGCTCAATACCTCGCTCAAGCCCTTTTTGTTCAAGCTGTTCTGCAATAGTCATCAACATCGTTTCATGCTCCGGAGATTGTTCAATCAGTTGATGGACAAAGTGTGAGAGATCCAGAGTATGTCCATTCAGTAAAATATAGAGTAACACCACATTGCGCTGCTCGGCTGTATTATACCCCGCATTCAAGAGTTCCACCAAGTGGGGGACCCATTCCAGCATATCCCGGCAGCGGATGTGTTTTTGCACCAGCTCCATCAGGGCGACGCCTTTATGTGTCAGGATCTCTTCATCGCTGAGCACACTGACGTCCACCAACGGAAACGCCTGGCGGTATAAGCGAGCAGCCTGTTCAGGAAGCGTAAAACAATCCAGCCACCGGTTTGAGTAAGGATAAGGACGAACCTCACCATGATAAAACAGCAGAGGCGCCACCAAAGGGAGTTCAATATGGCCTTTTTTCAGGTGAGCCGCCATGGCTGACATGGCGTAATACATCAGCCGCCAGGCCATCAATGGGTCAGGGGTGGACTGATGTTCAATCAGACAATAGATATAGCCTTGTCCTCGAACTGTTTTAACCGAGTACAGCACATCACTGTGCAGTTGACGTAAATGCCGGTCCACAAAACTGCCAGGCTCCAGTTTCAATGTGGCTAAATCACACAACGACTGGATCTCTTCGGGCAGATAAAGGGATAAAAACTCCCTGGCCGTTTCGGGCTGCGTTAAAAAATGCTTGAATAATGCATCATGGTGAGGCCGTTTTTCTTTCTTTGCCACAATCTGTTTCTCTGTCTTATCAGTTAGTCATTACCACTCATTGTCAAGGTATAGTATTTCTACCAAGTTACAAAAAACATTGTTTCAGATTTCCTCAGGAAAATCTTTACCGAATGCATTAATATAAGAGCCTAAAGAATAAAATACTATAAAATAAAAAACGAGAAAATATTATATTTACAACAACTACTCAATGAAAGTTATTGGTATGGTTATTAACTGTCTATCCCAATAGAGCTATTTTATTTGCCATTTTTTGCTATAAAGAATGAACCTGGGGGATTGCCTGTACCATCTCCCGATAATATGATTATTTGATTCTATTTTTTACTACTGCTTTTCTTGTTGTTATTGTTTTTTTTGTTTTTATCTTCACTTCTTTTTTTCTTTCCTTTTTTAATACGAGCTTGTATCTCTTCTTGAGATAATGGTGTTTCAGCTGGTGATATTCGTGGTGTAGTATCAAAAATGTTCATATCATCGAATCCAGGATGATTAATAAATGGCAAATATCCGGCAGGAACAGTAAAATTGTATTTATTAACCACATATCTTAATTCTCTGTTGGTTGGTACTCTATCTAAAATAACCATTAATCGTGATATTGCTAATTCTAGTTTATCTAATGGTGAAATAGTGACTATAGTGACTTCATCTTCTCCACTCAAATGAGCATAATAATCCTTTTTACTTATTGAATAAAAAAATGAGTCGTCTGCCATTTCATTATATTTTTTATTCTTCTTCCTGGTGTCTTGATAGCTGTCCAATCCTCTATAGTAAATTTGATTCAACTGAATAGCTAAAGCAGTCTTTCCTTTTGATAACAAACTGGCTTGTTCGGAACTGTATGCGTTATACTCTCTGGCCTTTTCTTTATTTTTACTATCTGGTTCGGTTTTATTACTTCCAGTATGAGCTCTATGATTTTCATCGAGCTCTTGATAAGCATGTCCAAATAATTCCAATACTTTACTTATGTCATCTTCTCCTCTGGGCGAATTATTGATAAGTATGCTATTCAATATTGTATGTTCAGAGGTTAAATAGGGTCTTTTTCCGTCTTTTTTTGCTTTGTCGTAATAGCGTGGAATTTCATTTTCATTACTAAATAAACGATCTGCTTCATTTTTCCTAAATCCATGTGCACCAATATTATCTTTATGAAGTTTAAGAAAATCTTGGACGGTCATTTTTTGACTATTTACTGCCGCTGCACCAATTTCATTCATGATTTCTTCATTATCTAGCATATTTTCTTCATCGTGTTCAACAGTATTATCCGATTGAGATGAGCGTTTTTTTTGCTTTTCTTGTTTACTATATTTTTTGACCATAGTATCACCTATTAGTTTTTTTAGGAAATATATTAGTAATTTATGTTGGCAAAACCATTCATACCGCACGTTCTTCTGTCAATTGTTGGGTTGAGTAGTTTACATTATATATTTTCATCGCAGCAAAAATCGGGAAGATAAAAAAATAAGTGTGGCACTATTATAAAACCTTATTTAATTATTCATTTCTGTTGTGTGCGGAAAGTTTTAATGCCTGTTTATTAATGCTGTTAATTTTAATTTCTATTTTATTTTTTGTCCTTACCATTGTATCTAAGGTTAATTTCTTCCTCATTATTTTAGAAGATAACCCAGAGAGACCCATTGCATTATCGCCATAGTTT
>NZ_JAHZMK010000006.1:1985-2266 GCF_020387775.1 Photorhabdus antumapuensis | reverse complement strand
GGCTTTCATTGAGAACTTCACGAATACTATTGGTAAAATCTAATATATGTTTGGCTTTATCATCACTCAATCCTTCTAATGCCCTATAGTGTGATATAGCCAGATCAGCAAGTTTATAGGCAGGAATTTTTATTGGTAGTAATTTTTTCATAACTTGTGATGTTAATGAACTTCTTGCGGTGACTTTTAGATTCTCTTTATTGAATGTCTTTTTTATTGCCTTAGTGATGGGGTTTTTATCGTAATTGTTGATATCGATTATCATGTTTCTTGTTTTAGGA
>NZ_JAHZMK010000006.1:1768-1923 GCF_020387775.1 Photorhabdus antumapuensis | reverse complement strand
TTAATCCTGTTCCGGCTAATGCGCCAATACCCGCGCCCGCTATAGTGCCGACTCCTGGTGCTATAACACTTCCTATAGCGCTGCCTATAGCGCCGCCGGCTATACCGCTTCCGGTACTTAATAGTGTTTGTAGTGCAGTCGTCCCTATATTTTTA
>NZ_JAHZMK010000006.1:575-1707 GCF_020387775.1 Photorhabdus antumapuensis | reverse complement strand
CAACCATCCATTTGTAATATTCAGAAATATTTTCTTTCCAGAATGCATAATCCTGAATTTGATCTAAGTTAGCAGAACTACTTCCTATCATGGTATCTAAATCCAATCCGATTTCTAATGGAGCACTGTCTATATCATCATTAATAGAATGATTTGACTGTATTGGCAGCTCTTTTGCTCTATTTTTAAGATGGTTTTTATTTTCACTGTGTTTATTTTTTGGCATATTATCACCTAATGGTTTTATGATAAGAAGAATATTGGTAATTTTTACCTATAAGATTCATTAGATAAAATAAAAAAATTGAATTTATTAATGAAATATTTTATATAGAATACCAATTAATAGATAGGAGATTGTTTGTCACCCTGTTGATGGGGAGAATAGTTTAAAAATGGTTTTAAATCCCGATCAATTTTTCAGAATTTTCTTTTGAGATAATAATATTTATCCCATTGATCTTAACAATAGCTTCTTGACTTTTTACCCATATGGAAAGAATATCTTTTATTTTAGCTAAATAAGTTGAATGGGTAATACCCGAAACTTCAAGAATAATATTTTCATTGTCCTGACGATTATTATTGTCTGTGGCGGATTGAGTGATCAGATTCACTTTATTAAGGGCAAGGCGGGCATCTTCTGTACCGCCTAAGTCGGCACATAATTTATCTGTCAGAGCTTGATTTATTTGTGAACTTTCCAGGCTTGATTTTTGAACTACAGAAGCAGATATTTTGCTAACTGGAATTACATTGTCTTCGATATTTTTAAGTTTCATTGGTACGGTAATGGAATAGAGTAAAGAGAGGCGTGGGCGATTACCAAGCGCTTGCCAAAAGTTGCCCAGACTATTTAAATTTTCCTGTTGTGGAATAACTCGGGTATATGAGCCGGGAATGCCGGTTAATTGGCGATTATTTATTAATGCATTTAAAACCCGCGTCATAATTTGTGCCGCTTGATTATCCGGTTGGCTATCTGGGCTAGAGCTATCGCTTGAGGGTTTATTCGCATCCCAGTAAGTGATTAAATAGTTACAATTAATATTGACCCATCCCGGTAATAATGTGTTGGTTGCGGGATTATAACGTCTTGATTCGGCAGAGCGTAATTGCAGATCTTCATGTA
>NZ_JAHZMK010000006.1:0-554 GCF_020387775.1 Photorhabdus antumapuensis | reverse complement strand
GGTAGATCAAAACGGATATCAATTTTTTGACAATTAACATTTAAATTCTGGCATAAGATTTTATTTAATGCGAAATTAATTTCAATGATAGCATTGTCGGAAGCAATTATCGTTGTCATATTATCTCCAATTCTATGAAATAGTTAAAATGCCAATCTGCCAGTTTTGTTTAATTCAAGTATCACAGCCCGTTCTATATGTTTATTTTCAATTTTATCACAGTTATCATCTGCTGATAATATTGATGATAATAAGGCAATGTTTCTGATATTCGCTCCGGTCAGATCAGTTCGTTTAGCCAGATGGTCAAAATTAATTTCATCGGATAATTTAAGTTGTTTCGGCCAAATGATTTGCCACATTTTTTTACGTAATGTTTCGTCGGGATAAGTAAAACGAGTAATAAAGGTAAAACGGCGATTAAACGCGCTATCCAAATGGCTGCGATTATTGGTGGCTAAAATGACTAATCCCGGATAATCTTCCAGTCGTTGTAACAGGTAAGAAACTTCAATATTGGCGTGTCTATCTTGGGCATTTTTAGTTTCACTGCG
>NZ_JAHZMK010000059.1:0-26261 GCF_020387775.1 Photorhabdus antumapuensis | reverse complement strand
GAAATTGCAAAAAATCCCTGGCAGTATCCGGATGCGTCAGGAACTGCTTAAAAATAGCATCATGCAATGTAGGCGTGGTGTTTTTCTTCATCGTTCATCATATTCCTAAAACTCCAAGCTCAACTTTAACACACCCTACAGATATTCACATAGGGGGCTACTCACCTCAACCCCCGGGCTCAATTAAACGTCGCCAACTAAAAACCACATTATGGTCAGTAATAGGATAACCATCAGACCACTTTATCCTTTCTCTTAAATGAAATAATCACACTTTATTATCTTTAGTTTCCCAATTGACTGCTAAATCGGGATTTAAATTACCATTAATAGCTGTGTCAATTAATCCACTAAAGAAGTCGTGAATAATATCAAATTCAACATCACTTTTAACTTTATGGACATCAAGAGATGCAGGCTCTGAACTATTATTATGACGAACAATATTCTGGTTAGTTGCCAGTTGTGTACCAGGTGGAATAATTGCTGCATGAGATAATGTAAAGCTTCCAAATATAATTCCGGCGAATAAAGATATATTTTTTTATTGTCTTTTTTATCGTCATTTTTCCAATAAAACTTCGTTTTTTAATATTGATGTTGCAAACTGAGCAATATCTGATATTACCTCGATTGTAAATAATCCTGCCGAGGAATAGCCCCGAATCTTTTCTTTTAGTTAAAAAAATCCTCGATCCTGCTCACAGAACGGCATATTTTCCTGAACAGGCGTGTCGAAAGTTATATCTATGTATCTAATTACTCTTTTATTTTTGTTTTTTAGTTGAGAAATTAACAGCTATATAGCAATTGAATATATTAGGTTATAGGTTATATTTTATATTATCCCATCCATCAGGAGGTAATTATGGCGGTACCAACGCTCAGGCATTTTATTAATAGTCAGTATGTTGAATCTAAAGGTTCCGAATATTTTGACCTAGTCAGCCCGGTCACTGGTGAAACCTATGCGCGTTCTCCTAACGCGACTGTTGCGGATGTTGATGAAGCTTATGCATCGGCGAAAGAGGCATCTAAGAGCTGGCGGCGTAGCACACCGTCAGCACGTCAGCAGGCGTTGCTGGCATTAGCTGATGCGGTGGAAAAAAACGCTGAACGTCTGATCGAAGCGCAAAGCCGCAATACGGGGCAGCTCAAGCATCTGATTGCCTCTGAAGAAGTTGCGGCATCAGTGGATCATATCCGTTTCTTCGCTGGCGCCGCTCGTTTTCTGGAAGGCAAAGCGACTGCTGAATATCTTCCTGATATGACGACCAGTATCCGGCGTGAACCACTGGGTGTGGTGGGGCAAGTTACGCCGTGGAACTACCCGCTGATGATGGCAGTATGGAAGATAGCGCCTGCGCTGGCAGCGGGTAATACTGTGGTACTCAAACCGAGCGATACCACGCCGGAAAGTACTCTGTTGCTGGCTGAACTGGCCGCTCCGTTCTTCCCTATAGGTGCATTCAACGTGGTGTTGGGTAATGCCAGCGCGGGTGCTCTGGTCGTTTCACACAAAACGCCAGCTATGGTTTCCATCACGGGTTCCGTGCGCGCAGGTTTGCAGGTCGCCTCTTCGGCGGCGGCTAATCTCACCAGAGCACATTTGGAGCTAGGTGGCAAAGCGCCAGTGGTTGTTTTCGCCGATGCAGATATGGATAAAGCGGTGGAGACCATTGCTATCGCGGGGTATTTCAACGCGGGTCAGGATTGTACGGCAGCCTCGCGTGTGCTGGTGCATGAATCTGTTTACGATACCTTCGTCGCCAAACTGGTGGCGGCAGCTAAAGCTACCCGCTTTGGCTATCCGGAAGATGAAAAGGCGCTGTATGGGCCGCTCAATAATGCTCGTCAGCTGGAGCAGGTCAAAGGGTTCATTGCGCGTTTGCCCGCTCATGCCTGTATTGAAACAGGAGGCCGTCAGGCCGAACGTTCGGGTTATTACTTTGAACCTACGGTAATTACCGGTCTGGAACAGCACGACGAAGCAATCCAGAGCGAGATTTTTGGCCCGGTTATCACGGTGCAGAAGTTCCGCGATGAACAGGATGCCATAGAGAAAGCTAACGACGTGGAATACGGACTGGCCTCCAGTGTCTGGACCCGCGATCATGGCCGCGCGTTGCGTTTGTCACGTGAACTCGATTTCGGTACCGTCTGGATTAACACCCATATTCCCCTTACGGCAGAAGCGCCGCACGGCGGTTTCAAGAGCTCCGGATATGGTAAAGATCTGTCGGCTTACGGCTTCGATGAATATACGCGTATCAAACATGTGATGAGTTCCAACGACTGACACAGGACATCCGTAATGATTCAGAATAGATCTCCACGCGACTTAGTGTCGCGTGCGCACCACGAGCTGTTTACTGACCGTGATGTAGGGGCGCTTGAGCGTTATTTTGCGCCACATTTCATCGAACATTCCCCGTTGATCAAAGAGGGTCTTGCCGGATTGCGTGAGCGGGTCTGGACACATCCTGAACTGCACCATGAAACGTATCGTGTACTGCAAGATGGTGATCTGGTTGCCATCCACGGTCGTTTTACGGGATTGGACGACTGGCCGTTGGTCGGTTTCGATCTGTACCGGGTTGCTGATGGCTTAATCGTAGAGCACTGGGACGGCCTGGTGCCGCAAGCTGCACCCAACGTCAGTGGCCGGACTCAGTTAGACGGCCCGACTGAAGCAGGCCATGACCATGACCGAGAGAAGAATCGCGAACTGGTGGTCAACTTTTTTACACGTACCTTGATCGAGGGTCACTACGAAGAGTTTGGAAACTACACTAATGGTGAATTGTTTCGCCAGCACAGCCCCGATATTCCCGATGGTACGGCTGCGGTCATCTCGTTTCTTAAGCAACTCAGGGATGAAGGGCAGGGTCTGCATTATGCCAAAATTCACCGTACGGTAGCCGATGGGCAGTTTGTTCTGACCCATTCGGAGGGGAGTATCGCCGGAGCGCGTTACAGCTACTTCGAGCTATGGCGCATTGAGAACGGCAAAGTGGCTGAACTTTGGGATGCTATCACCCCGGTACCGGAGGATGCAAAAGCGCTGCATCGCCACGGTATTTTTTAGAGCGCGAAGTTTGCGGTCACGACGCAACGGATGCCTGTCTGCTGAAGCTCGCTTATTTCAGATTGCTGAGGAATTTTCATTTATGACTGAATCTATGTTAGCCAAAAGACGCAGCGCGGCTATTGCAAAAGGCGTGGGCGTGACCACACAAGTCTATGCGGAGCGTGCGGAAAACGCTGAAATTTGGGACGTTCAGGGGCAACGTTATATCGATTTTGCCGCCGGTATCGCCGTGGTGAATACCGGCCACCGCCATCCGCGCGTCATTGCGGCAGCCAGAGAACAACTGGAACAGTTTACCCACACCTGTCATCAGGTGGTGCCTTACGAAAATTATGTGGCGCTGGCCGAACGTCTGAACCACCTGGTGCCTGGTAATTTTGCGAAGAAGACCGTTTTTGTCACTACCGGGGCCGAGGCGGTGGAAAATGCCGTGAAGATAGCGCGTGCCGCTACCGGGCGCACGGGCGTGGTAGCTTTCAGCGGCGCTTTCCATGGCCGTACCTTCCTCGGTATGTCATTAACCGGCAAAGTTGCACCGTACAAAATGGGGTTCGGTCCGTTGGTTAGCGACGTTTACCGTGTTCCGTTTCCGGTTGGGCTGCATGGCATTAGTGTGGAACAAACGCTGAATGCGCTGGAAAATCTCTTTAAAGCCGACATTGAGCCCACGCGCGTCGCTGCCATCATCATCGAACCGGTACAGGGCGAAGGCGGTTTCTATCCTGCTCCTCCCGAGTTGCTCAAAGCTCTGCGTGAGATCGCCGATTGCCACGGCATTGTTCTTATCGCCGATGAGATCCAGACCGGTTTCGCGCGTACAGGCAAACTGTTTGCCATGGAGCATTATGAGGTTGTTGCCGATCTGACCACTATGGCGAAAGGTCTGGCGGGCGGTTTGCCGCTGGCGGCTGTAACGGGACGTGCAGAGTTGATGGACGCTGTAGTGCCTGGTGGTCTGGGGGGAACTTATGGTGGTAACCCGGTGGCGATTGCGGCCGCCCATGCGGTGCTGGATGTGATCGAAGAAGAAAAGCTGAATGTGCGGGCGACGCAGTTGGGAGACCAGCTAAAACAGCGTCTGCATGAACTGCGACCGCGTGTCCCGCAGATCGCCGACGTGCGTGGGCTCGGGCTGATGATTGCGGTGGAGTTTAACCATGCGGACAGTCCGGAACCCGATGCCAGCTTTACCAACGCGGTACGTCAGAAAGCGCTGGAGCGTGGTCTGATCCTGCTGATGTGCGGTGTACACGGCAACGTGATCCGTTTCCTTCCGCCGCTGACCATACAAAATAACGTTTTTAATGAGGCGCTCGACATTCTGGAGTCTGTGCTGCTCGATCTGACTGAACAGTAGATAGAACCTGCTGCCTCACAAGAGGGGGATAACAATGCACTGGTATTTAAATGTATTAAAGAACTATGCATGCTTCAGGGGGCGAGCCAGGCGTAAGGAGTTTTGGTATTTCTTACTGTTCCAGATCCTAGCTGTATTTATTATCTCTTTCCTTGAAAGCTACTTTGCCGTTGCCAATCCTGAAGTTTATATGGGCTGGTTCAGCGCTGTCTATCTGCTACTCACGTTTTTGCCCGCGCTAGCAGTGAATGCCCGCCGCCTGCACGACATCAACTGTAGCGCTTGGTGGTTACTGCTGCATCTCATACCGTTTATCGGCACTGTTACCCTGCTGATTCTCGCCGGTCTGAAAGGGAGCTCTGGCAGCAATAAATACAGCTCAGATAGCCGGATTCACTCATAGGGAAACTCTCCAGATCAGGCCAACGGGTGATTTCAAGATCATGACAGGAGTACTGAAATGACAATGAATAGAAGAGACTTTATCTCTACCGTCGCGACGCTCGCGGGGGCGGGAGTGCTTTCATCCGTACTTCCCAACGTATCCCTGTTTGCCCGGACCTTAACCGCGGCCGATGCTCCGGCCGTCAATGTTGATAAGCTCCGGCCAACACTGTTGGAGGATGCGCAGCATAGAGCCAGTCGGTTGGGGCTGGATCCGCGCATCTGGAGCTGGCATAAAGACGCTGCTGCTGCTGCCATGCCAGCCAACTATTATGAAGCGTCTTTGGCTGACTGGTCAGCTTTTGGAAGCCTGCCTGGAGACCAGAACTGCGAGGTTGTGGTTATCGGCGGTGGGTTGCTGGGGGCTTCCACGGCATTGCATCTTGCTGAAGCGGGAGTGGACGTGATTCTGGTTGAAAAGGATAACATTGGTTCAGGCGCTTCTGGCCGCAACGGGGGACAGATAACCCCTGGGATCGCACGTTGGGATGCTAAAACCATGCTGGAAAAACTTTCATTCGATGAGGCTAAACGCTTATGGCGTTTTGCATCTGTTGAAGCGATGAATCTCGTGGATGAACTCCGTGAGCGTTATAGTTTCGAATGTGACCGCAAATATGGTCATATCACTGCTGCGGTGCACGCAGGTCACATGGGGCCGCTGGTGGCTAATGCCGATGCCCGGCGCCAGATGGGAGATACGGCGATGAGGGTTATCGGACCGCACGAATTACAGGAAGAGTATGTGCGTTCGAGCATCTACCATGGAGCAAATATCGACAATATCGGTGGGCAGGTTCAGCCTCTGGCACTGTTGCGTGGCCTGGTTTATGGTTTTGCCAGATTGGGTGGGCGAATCTATGACAACACCAAAGTGAAGGGCATCAGGAAGGATGCCGGTGGCACAGTCGTAGAAACTGAGCGGGGGGTTATCAGGGCAAGTAAAGCCGTGGTGTTGGGGGTGCATGTCTCCACGGGTGAGTTTATCTCCGGTCCTTCCACCACGGTGCCTTTTTTTTCCTATGTGGCGGTAACGCCGCCATTGCCAGTAGATGTCAAAGAGCTGATCCCGTCAGATCTGCCGGTCTATGATACACAGTTACAGGTCGACTACTATCGTGCGGTGCGCAACAACCGCCTGCTGTTCGGTGGACAGGGTACTGGCAACTCCTGGTCACCGCGTGATGTGAACAACTATCTGCTTGAGCGTATCAGAACCGTGTTCCCGCAGTTGGAAAAAACCGAACTGGAATATTCCTGGGGCGGGATCAGCGATCTGACCCTGAACGGTGCCATCGATGCCAGCAAGAGCGGCGACAAAGTACCCGTGTATATGGTACATGGCTGGAGTGGTCATGGAGTGGCGCAGACGGTGCGCATTGGCAAAGCTATCAGCGACGATCTTACCAGACGCAACGACGACCTTACCATGCTTACTTGCATTGACCACGCGAGTATCCCGCTGGGTTCCTATCTCTCTCCGGTAGCCATTCCGTTGGCTAAGGGTGTTCTGGGAGTGATAAGCACGCTTAATCCGGCAGATATGGTTTCGTTCTGAGCAGCAAGGCGTAGGGTTTCGGAAAACAGAGATTTTAAATTAAAGACATGACTGTCAGTCAATAGAAATATTTCATGGGAATGTTATAAATTGAAAATAATAACGTCAATTATATTTTTTCATGGCGATAATATAAACATAAATGGAATTAACACGGGAAACATTAAAAACAAATGTTATTGACGTCTATTATTCAATTGACAATTTATCTTTATAATTAAGGATAATGAAATTTTTGGCATTGGTGATTCAAGATGAGTAGCACTAAAACAGTCAGTATCCAACATGTTATTAATAATCAAAAATTTTCGAAAGTTCAATGGCAAGTATTAATTCTATGTTTCTTAATTGTTGTTATTGATGGTTTTGACACGGTATTAATGGGGTATATTGCACCCGCAGTGGTCAATGATTTTAAAGTGGAAGGTGCTATTCTTGGGCCGACGATGAGCGCCGCTCTTTTTGGGTTATCGTTGGGCTCGATTTTTTCTGGTCCACTTGCAGATAGGTTTGGTCGAAAGTCAGTGCTGACAATATCCGTCACTGTTTTTGGCCTGCTTAGTCTTGCTACCGCTGTTGCAGATTCGATACAGACATTAACTATTTTGCGTTTTTTGACTGGGTTAGGTCTTGGTGCGGCAATGTCAAATGCAATAACCTTAATATCTGAATATGCACCAGAGAATCGGCGATCCTTGTTAATAAATATCGTTTTTTGTGGTTTTCCTCTTGGTGCAGCGGTAGGCGGGGTGATTTCCGCATGGATTATTCCACATTTTGGTTGGCAGGGCGTTTTGATTTTAGGAGGTATTCTGCCGTTGTTTCTATCGCTATTTCTCTTGTTTTTATTACCTGAATCACTTAGGTATTTGGTTTTGAAAGGGGGGGCAGAAGATAATATAAGACGAATTTTGTCTAAAATGACCGGTAATACTTTAAATGATATAAACAAGTTTACCTTTGATGAAGAAGAAATTATACATAAGTCGTCGATTAAAACAGTTTTATCCGATCGATTCTTACTCGGGACGATAATGTTATGGATAACTTATTGTATGGGAGCATTGGTTTTTTATCTTCTGACAAGTTGGATGCCGTTTTTAATGAATGATGTTGGTTTCAGTATTAGCATGGCGGCAACACTGACAGCATTATTTCCTTTGGGAGGTGTAATAAGCACGATATTTTCCGGTTGGTTAATGGATCGAATTAATCCTCATAAAGTGGTTGCAACTAATTATTTACTAACTGGTATTTTTGTCTTTTTTATTGGTCAAGAAGAGAATGTATTGTTATTGAGTATGTTTATATTTCTTGCCGGGATAGCGATGAATGGTGCTCAGGCGTCGATGGGGGCAATTGTCGCACAATTTTATCCTACTCATTGTAGGGCAACGGGCGTTGCTTGGATGCTAGGGTTTGGCAGATTTGGTGGGATTTTCGGTGCCTTATTTGGCGCGGAATTGATCAAACTTGAATTAAGTCATAGCACTATTTTTGCCATTTTATCCATTCCAGCTATTGTAGCGGCTTTATCATTAACATTTAAGGATGTGAGTTATAGAAGGCATAAATAGATAATTTTATAAAAATAACAGCTGGTTAATATATTCTAAATGGCTAACTGTGAATAATTTAAATATAAGAATCTGAGGGGATGCTTTGTTGTCAATTACTTGGTGGAGATATATTGGATTATAAGTATTAGTGCCTATCCTAATAGCCTTATTGGGATAGGAAGTTAATACCCATGTTATTTTAAAATAATATCAATTATAAAGTTTAAATTAATGTTGTTATTGGTTTTTTATGATTTTAATAAATGGTTTAATATGGGCATTTAGTTATAAATATATGTGGTGAGAAAGTTATTTTTATATTTAAATTTTGAATGAGATGTAAGGTGCCTTAAAATTAAATTATTTAAATGGGAGGATGTTTATTTTGTGCGATAGTAAATATTATTGAATAATATATAGATTGCGCTGTGTATTATTATGAAGCAATGGAAAATTAAGTTATTTTAATTTGAAATTGTTTCTTGGTGGTTCTGGATATAATGGAATTTATATTTTCTTCATGTTATAGTTATTATAAACAATATGTGATCAAGTTAAATATAATTTATATTTATCCATTTGTGGTATATTTGTTAGCGGTATTGTCTTATTGTTGAAAAATAATTTTTTATGAATTATTTTTAGCTTGTCGTTATATTTTGATATAATTGAATGCACAGGATTATTTTATACCACTTGAATAAGTGTATTTTGAATTAGTATATCCCTATGGATTTCAAGACGCATCGCGACGGCAAGGGAGAGAATCCCCGGGAACATAGCGAACTATGTGACCGGGGTGAGCGAGTGCAGCCAACAAAGAGGCAACTTGAAAGATAACGGGTATATCCCTTTATTATTGGGGCGGAGGGTTATTTCACAGGTGATTATCAAAGTAATATTTTGATAATTAAATATAAATTGATCTGTTTTATCTTTAAAATACTTAATTTGTTTTTGAAATTATTTTAATTAGGTATTAATTGAAAACAGATAAAATTAAAGGTTATTTGGCAATTATGGATAATAAGGTTAAGTTTTTAATTATGGAATTCAGCGTCAGTCAACAAAAATTGCAGTGAATTAATCGGGCCGTGGTATCCCGTATTTGAGTTGCTTGGATGGATAGCAGATGTGTCTATTTTTATTTTTGGGCAAGAAGTAGGAGAGAAACATTAGTGATGACTGTCGGGAATGACGGTTCTCAAATTTCTAACAGATTCGTTGAGGTAGTAGTAGATGAAAAATAATATTGCTAAAGTGGGAAGTGCGTTTAAAACTCAGACGTCAGAAAATATAACCGACGCAAATGACGTTTCACAACAAACTCGAAATACAAAGAATATCCTTCAGAGACTCACATCCAGTGAATTATTCTGGTATGAGCGTCTTGCTGCTTTGCAACCCCTCCAGTTACCTTTCGAAACCGCCGGAGAACAAACAGAACCCAGATGGGCAATGAGTGCTTGGCAACCTCCTCTGCCAAAAAATGGTGAAGAGGAGCCATGGCGCACGTTGTTGCAGACTTTTGTCATTTACCTTGCACGTTTGACTCAGCAGACCGTATTCCAAATTGGTTGGAGCGTGGATAAGGTAAAAGATGAATCGGCAAATCTGGCGCCGGTGGTGCCTATGGCCGTTGAGGTAGCGTTTGATAAGCCTTGGCGTGAGATAGCTGGCTGGGTTGATGACGAGCTATCCCGGTTAGCGCAGCACGGTACATTTAGTTGTGATCTCTTCTCTTGCTCTCCTTCATTGCATGCTATCCCGGCGTTGGCAACAAGCCGGCCGTGGCAAATCGCCGTCTCGTTGATAAAGGGTGATAGGCCACGTGATCAAAAGGTATCCGGTGAATTGCTGACCCTCCAGATAAATGCACTGGGGGGTTTTCGCTGGATCTACGATGAAAGCCGCCTGAGCACGGAAGTCATTTTGCGGATGAGCGAGCACTTACAGGTGCTGGCAGCATCGAAAAGGATGGGGGATGAAATTCCCGTCGGGCAGCTTAATTTGTTGCCTGAGGCTGAACGCACATTGCTACTGGAAACTTGGAACGCGATTGAAACCCCTTATCCTGATCCGTTATGTATTCATCAGTTATTTGAGCAACAGGTAGCGCAAACTCCAGAGGCCACGGCGTTAGAGTATCAAGGGCAGCGTTTCAGTTACGCTGAATTAAATGCTGGCGCTAACCGGCTGGCGCACCAATTGATTGCATTGGGTGTAATACCGGACCAGCGGGTAGCGATTTGTGTGGCACGCTCCCCGGCGATGGTGGTGGCGCTGATGGCGGTGCTGAAAGCGGGTGGGGCCTATGTGCCGCTGGACTCAACCTACCCGGCGGAACGTCTGGCGTATATCCTAAATGATACTGCCCCGTCAGTGGTATTGGCTGATGCGATCGGGCGGGCAGCGTTGGGTGACGTCGTGCCGGCCGGGTTGACCGTGCTTGACCCGAATATCCTACCTGACCAACCGGACAGCAATCCATTGGTGACTGCATTGACACCACAGCATCTGGCCTATGTGATTTACACCTCCGGTTCAACCGGGCAGCCGAAAGGGGTGATGATAGAACATCAGGCGATTTATCAACGTTATCTGGGCTTTAATGACACCTATGTCGTCACTGAACAAGATCGGGTGTTGCAATTTGCTGCTTTTGTGTTTGATGTTTCAGTAGAGGAATTTTTCTCGGTATTGTGTAACGGGGCCACACTGGTTATCCGGGATGATAGCTGGCTGGCTTCGGTACGGGAATTTATTGCTTTAACCCGGCAACATCGTATTACGATTGTTTCTCTGCCGACCTTATTCTGGTCTGAACTGGCGGCCAGAGATCCAGGGTTACCGCTGCCGGATTGCCTCCGGCTTGTCATGATTGGTGGTGAGGCGGTAAAAAAGAACGCCGTTCAGGACTGGTTTGCGCAGGAAGGTCACCGGCCCCGGTTGTTGAACGGTTATGGCCCGACGGAAAATACCGTGACGGTGACCTACAAGGAGATATTATCCCCGGAAGATGCCCGTTCTATCGGGCGGCCGGTTAAAAATTCCCGCATCTATCTGTTGGACAGAGAGGGGCATCCGGTTCCATTGGGTGGCATTGGCGAAATGTACATTGGCGGCGTGGGTGTGGCACGGGGTTATCTGAACCGACCTACATTGAGCGCGGAACGTTTTCTGTCGGATCCCTTTAGTTCGGAATCCAATGCGCGGATGTATCGCTCCGGGGATTTGGCTCGCTTTCTGCCGGACGGTGAGCTGGAATTCCTGGGCCGTAACGATGAGCAGGTTAAAATCCGTGGCTTCCGGGTTGAGTTGGGGGAAATTGAAACCCGTTTGGTGGAACACCCGGCGGTACAAGAGGCGGCGGTGCTGGCATTGGATGACGGGCAGCACAAACGGCTGGTCGCCTATGTAGCGGCGGAAGCGCATGAGAGATTGGCTGCTGATTTACGTGAATACTTGAGTGCGATTTTACCTGACTATATGGTTCCGGTAGCTTTTGTGCGTCTGGATACCTTCCCGCAGACCCCGAGCGGTAAGCTGGATCGCCGGGCATTACCGGCGCCAGGAGAGGAAGATTTTGTCCGTCAGATTTATGAAGCCCCACAAGGAGAGGCTGAGATCGCTTTGGCGGCTATCTGGCGTGAATTATTGGGCATTAAGCAGATAAGCCGACATGACAGTTTCTTTGCGTTGGGCGGCCATTCACTGCTCGCTGTACGCATGATTGAACGCCTGCGTCACTTGGGGTTGACACTGACGGCGCGTGATCTGTTCCAGTCTCCGGTGCTATCAGAACTGGCTCAAGCGTTGGGGCAGCATCAGGCCGTGATAATACCGCCTAACGTCATCACTCCAGCCACCACGGCGCTGACGCCGGAGATGTTGCCGCTGATTGATCTGACTCAGACTGATATTGATCGCATCGTTGAACTGGTCCCGGATGGGATGACCAATATTCAGGATATCTATGCGCTGTCGCCGTTGCAGGACGGTATCCTGTTCCACCACCTGTTGGAACAGGAAGGCGACCCGTATCTGTTGCTCTACCCGGTGGTCTTTGCTAACCGGTCTCTGCTGGACCGTTATCTGGCGGCGGTGCAACAGGCGATTGATCGTCATGACATCCTGCGGACGGCTTTTATTTGGCAAGGATTGTCAGCCCCGGCACAAGTGGTTTGGCGCCGGGCACGATTGCCCGTGACGGAACTGACGCTAGACTCGGCTGACGGCCCAGTCATTGACCAGTTAACCCGGCGCTTTGATCCGAGTCAGTATCGTCTTGATCTGGGGCAGGCCCCGTTATTGCATTTTGTTATCGCTCAGGAAACTGATGGTCGTTGGTTCTTACTGGAATTACAACATCACTTGATTGGCGATCATGAAACGATGGAAGTGATGCACCGTGAGGTGCGGGCGTATTTTGCCGGGCAGGAAGAGCATCTGCCTGCGCCGGCCCCTTTCCGCAATCTGGTGGCTCAGTCCCGGCTGGGGGTGAGTCAGGCAGCACATACCCGTTTCTTTACCGACATGTTGGCGGAGGTGGATGAGCCAACGTTGCCATTCGGGCTGGCGGAGGTGCATCGTGATGGATCTCGAATGACGGAATCCCACCGGATGCTGACGACTACGTTAAATGATCGCCTGCGCAGTCAGGCTCGGCGTTTGGGTGTTAGTCTGGCGGCGTTGTGTCATCTGGCTTGGGCGCAGGTACTGTCGCGTACCAGTGGTCAGGAAAAAGTGGTATTTGGCACCGTTCTGTTTGGGCGTATGGCGGCAGGGGAAGGGGCAGACAATGGCATGGGGCTGTTTATGAATACCCTGCCGTTGCGACTGGATATTGACGAGACCCCGGTACAGGATAGCGTACGTACGGTGCATCTACGATTGGCTGAATTGCTGGAGCATGAGCATGCTTCACTGGCGCTGGCCCAGCGGTGCAGTGGGGTACAGGGGGAAAGCCCACTTTTTAGTGCCCTGTTTAACTATCGCCATAATGAGCAACCGGCGGCGTTGGATGAGACAATGGCCGGGATTGAATTCCTGGGCGAACAGGAACGGACTAACTATCCATTTGGACTGTCGGTGGAGGATGGGGGTTCCACGTTGGGGCTGACCGCTCAGGTGGTGCAGCCGTTTGAGCCAGATCGGCTATGCGGTTATATGCAACAGGCGCTGGAAAGTCTGGTGGAAGCGCTTGAACAGGCCCCGGAGACGCCAGTACGTATGCTGAATGTCCTACCTGAAATGGAACGTATACTGTTACTGGAAACCTTGAATGCCACGGAAACCCCGTATCCTGACCCATTATGTATTCACCAACTGTTTGAGCAACAGGCAGAGAAAACCCCGGAAGCGACCGCGTTAGTATATGAAGAACAGACTCTCAGTTATGCCGAATTAAATGCTCGCGCCAACTGCCTTGCCCATCAACTGATTGCATTGGGCGTTATACCGGATCAACGGGTGGCGATTTGCTTGGCACGCTCCCCAGCGATAGTGGTGGCTTTGTTGGCGGTGCTGAAAGCGGGCGGGGCTTATGTGCCGCTGGACCCGACTTATCCGGGAGAACGTCTGGCGTATATCCTGAATGATACCGCCCCATCAGTAGTATTGGTTGATGAAGCTGGCCGGGCGGCGCTTGGCGAACAGGCACTGGCCGGGCTGACGGTACTTGACTCGAATATCCTACCAGACCAGCCGGACAGTAACCCGCAGGTAGCCGAGCTGACGCCACAACATCTGGCTTATGTTATCTATACCTCCGGTTCAACCGGGCAGCCGAAAGGGGTGATGATAGAACATCAGGCGCTGTATCAACGTCATCTGGGTTTTAATGATACCTATGCAGTCACTGCGCAAGACCGATTATTACAATTTGCCTCTTTTGCGTTTGATGTTTCGGTAGAGGAGTGCTGCTTGTCACTGTGTAATGGCGCCATGTTAGTGATGCGTGATGAGCGTTGGTTAACTTCTATGCAGGAATTTATTGCCTTAGCCGGGCAAAACCGTATCACAGTGATGTCTCTGCCGGCGTTGTTTTGGTCCGAACTGGTTGCCAGAGACAATGGATTACCGTTACCAGATTGCCTCAGACTCATCATTATTGGGGGTGAGGCGGTGAAAAAGAGCGCCGTTCAGGATTGGTTTACGCGGGAAGTCCATCGTCCTCGACTGTTGAACGCTTATGGCCCGACAGAAAATACCGTGACGGCGACCTGTAAGGCGATATTATTCCCGACAGATGATCGTTCTATCGGCCGACCAGTTAAAAATACCTGTATTTACCTGCTGGACAAATACGGTCAACCTGTTCCATTAGGCTGCGTTGGCGAAATGTATATTGGCGGCGTGGGGGTGGCCCGGAATTATCTTAACCAGCCGGAATTGAGTGCGGAACGTTTTATAGCCGATCCCTTTAGTCTGGTATCCGGTGCGCGGATGTATCGCACTGGCGATTTGGCCCGTTACTTGCCGGATGGTGAGCTGGAATTCCTGGGCCGTAATGACGAACAGGTAAAAATTCGAGGCTTCCGAATTGAACTGGGGGAGATTGAAACTCGGTTGATGGAACACCCGGCGGTACAAGAGGCGGCGGTGCTGGCATTGGATGACGGGCAGCACAAACGGCTGGTCGCCTATGTGGCAGCGGAAGCGCATGAGAGATTGGCTGCTGATTTACGTGAATACCTGAGTGCCATTTTACCTGACTATATGGTGCCGGTAGCCTTTGTACATCTGGATACCTTCCCGCAGACCCCGAATGGCAAGCTAGATCGCCGGGCATTACCGGCACCGCGGGAGGAAGATTTTGCCCGTCAAGTCTATGAAGTGCCGCAAGGGGAAGCTGAGATCGCCCTGGCGGCTATCTGGAGTGAGTTATTGGGTATTGAACAGATTAGCCGACATGACAGCTTCTTTGTGTTGGGCGGCCATTCACTGCTCGCTGTACGCATGATTGAACGCCTGCGTCACTTGGGGTTAACACTGGCGGCGCGAGATCTGTTCCAATTTCCGGTGCTGTCAGACTTGGCCCAAACATTGGGACAGCATCAGGTTGTAGTGGTGCCGCCTAACGTCATCACTCCGGCCACTACAGCACTGACGCCGGAAATGTTGCCGCTGATTGATCTGACTCAGACTGATATTGATCGCGTCGTCGGGCAGGTGCCGGGTGGCGTCGCTAATATTCAGGATATCTATGCCCTGTCACCGTTGCAGGACGGTATCCTGTTCCATCACCTGCTGGAACAAGCAGGCGACCCATATCTGTTGCTCTATCCGGTGATCTTTGAGAATCGCTCTCTATTGGACCGTTATTTGGCGGCGGTACAACAGGCGATTGATCGCCATGACATCCTGCGTACTGCGTTTATCTGGCAAGGATTATCCGTTCCGGCGCAAGTGGTCTGGCGTCAGGCACGGTTGCCTGTGACGGAACTGACGCTAGACCCGGCTGACGGTCCAGTCATTGACCAGTTAACTCGGCGTTTTGATCCGGGGCATTATCGTCTTAATTTGAGTCAGGCACCGCTACTGCATTTTGTCATCACCCAGGAAACCGATGGCCGCTGGTTCTTACTGGAATTGCAGCATCACTTGATTGGCGACCATGAAACGATGGAAGTGATGCACCGTGAAGTGCAGGCGCATTTTTCAGGGCAGGGGGATAGTCTGCCTGCGCCGGTTCCTTTCCGCAATCTGGTGGCTCAGACCCGGTTGAAGGGGGATCAGGCAGCACATACTCGTTTCTTTACCGACATGTTGGCGGAGGTGGATGAGCCAACATTCCCATTCGGACTGACAGAGGTGCATCGTGACGGATCTCAAATGAGGGAATCTCATCGGATGTTGGCACCTGAGCTGAATGGCCGTTTGCGCAGTTTGGCTCGGCGTTTGGGTGTCAGTCTGGCGGCGTTGTGTCATCTGGCTTGGGCACAGGTACTGTCGCATACCAGTGGTCAAGAGAAAGTGGTGTTTGGCACCGTCCTGTTTGGGCGCATGGAAGCGGGAGAAGGGGCAGACAATGGTATGGGGCTGTTTATGAATACCTTGCCGTTGCGACTGGATATCGATGATACCCCGGTACAGGATAGCGTGCGTGCGGTGCATCTGCGACTGGCCGGGTTGCTGGAGCATGAGCATGCCTCACTGGCGCTGGCCCAGCGGTGCAGTGGTATTGCCAGCGGTACGCCACTCTTTAGTGCTCTGTTCAACTATCGACATAATGCCTTATCGGCAACGTCGGATGACGTCATCAGAGGTATTGAATTTCTGGATGGACAGGAACGAACCAACTATCCATTTGGACTGTCGGTGGAGGATGGGGGTTCCACGTTGGGGCTGACTGCTCTGGTGGTGCAGCCATTTGAGCCAGATCGACTATGCGGTTATATGCAGCAGGCGTTGGAAAGTCTGGTGGAAGCGCTTGAACAGGCCCCGGAGACGCCGGTACGTGCGCTGAACATCCTGCCTGAAACGGAACGTACCTTGTTACTGGAAACTTGGAACGCTACTGAAAACCCTTATCCTGACCCATTATGTATTCACCAACTGTTTGAGCAACAGGCAGAGAAAACCCCGGAAGCGACTGCGTTAGTGTATGAAGAGCAGTGTTTCAGCTATGCCGAATTAAATGCTCGCGCCAACCGCCTTGCCCATCAACTGATTGCATTGGGTGTCATACCGGATCAGCGAGTGGCGATTTGCATGGCACGTTCACCGGCGATAGTGGTGGCTTTGTTGGCGGTGCTGAAAGCGGGCGGGGTTTATGTGCCGCTGGACCCGACTTATCCGGGAGAACGTCTGGCGTATATTTTGGATGATATCGCCCCGTCAGTGGTACTGGTTGATGAAGCTGGCCGGGCGGCGCTTGGCGAAGAAGCGCTTACTGGGTTGACTGTACTTACGCCGAATACCCTGCCAGACCAGCCGGACAGTAACCCACAGGTAACCGGGTTGATGCCACAACATCTGGCTTATGTTATCTACACTTCCGGTTCAACCGGGCAGCCGAAAGGAGTGATGATAGAACATCAGGCGTTGTATCAACGTCATCTGGGTTTTAATGAGACCTATGCAGTTACTGCGCAAGACCGGTTGTTACAATTTGCCTCTTTTGCGTTTGATGTTTCAGTAGAAGAATGCTGCTTGTCATTGTGTAATGGCGCCACATTGGTCATGCGTGATGAGCGCTGGCTGACTTCTATGCAGGAATTTATTGCCTTAGCTTGGCAGAACCGTATCACAGTGATGTCGCTGCCGGCGTTATTTTGGTCTGAACTGATTGCCAGAGACAATACATTACCGCTACCGGATTGCCTCAGATTCATCATTATTGGGGGTGAAGCCGTTAAAAAGAGCGCTATTCAAGACTGGTTTGCGCGGGAAACCTACCGACCTCGACTATTGAACGCCTATGGCCCGACGGAAAATACCGTGACGGCGACCTGTAAGGAGATATTAGCCCCGGCTGATGACAGTTCTATCGGTCAGCCGCTTAAAAATACCTGCATCTACCTACTGGACAGAGACGGTCAACCTGTCCCATTAGGCTGCGTTGGCGAAATGTATATTGGTGGCGTCGGGGTTGCACGGGGTTATCTTAACCAGCCGGAATTGAGCACGGAACGTTTTATAGCCGATCCCTTTAGTCCGGTATCCGGTGCGCGGATGTATCGCACGGGGGATTTGGCCCGTTACTTACCGGACGGCAATCTGGAATTTCTGGGCCGTAACGACGAGCAGGTTAAAATTCGGGGCTTTCGGATTGAACTGGGGGAGATTGAAATCCAGTTGTTGGAACACCCGGCGGTGCAAGAGGCGGCGGTGTTGGTGTGGGAGGATGATCAGGACAAGTGTTTGGTCGCCTATGTGGTAGCGGAAGCGAATGAAGGTCTGACTGCCAGTTTGCGTGCTCATCTGAGTACCGTTTTGCCAGATTATATGGTGCCGTCAGCTTTTGTGCGTCTGGATACCTTCCCGCAAACCCCGAACGGCAAGCTAGATCGCCGGGCATTACCCGCGCCAGAGAAGGGAGATTTTTCCCGTCAGATCTATGAAGCGCCGCAAGGAGAGACAGAAACTACATTGGCGGCGATTTGGTGTGAGTTATTGGGTGTCGAACAGGTTAGTCGACATGACAACTTCTTCGTATTAGGCGGCCATTCACTGCTCGCTATGCGAATGACGAATATTGCCGCGGGTCGAGGGATGGTTTGCACATTGAATACCTTGTTCCAATTCCCGGTGCTGGCTGAACTGGCTGCAAAAATCACCTCGGATTTACTGTCACAACCGCAAAACAGCGCCATATCGGTACGACCTGATGGAACAAGGTTGCCGCTGTTCTTTGTTCCCAGTGGCATGGGTGACTATTCCTATGCTTTCGGGTTGGCTCAGCATATTCCGTTGGGCTATCCGATTTATGCGCTGCCTTGGCCGTCCATCAGTGAAGAACCGATGTCAACGATGGAAGAGCAGGCTGCCAGAATGATCACCTTGATGAAAACCGTTCAACCGGTAGGTCCATATCGGATAGGGGGTTACTCTTCTGGTGGGATATTGGCTTATGCCATTGCCCAACAGCTTTTGAGTGCTGGCGAACGGGTTAATTTCCTGGGGCTGATTGACACGCTTGCTCCTCATTGCTTTGGTCAGCAGATAGCGCAACCCAAACATCAATTTTTTGCTGAGTTGGTCAGACAATTAGGGGAAGAACATTCTGAAGAGATTGCGGCATTGTATCAGCGAATCGATGAATTGAATTTGGTGCAGTTTATTGCAGCGGCGCAGGAACTGGCGTTATATCCCGTCAATCTGAGTGCTGACTTAATGGCGAAGCGTTGGGAACAGATGGAGCATTACGAACAAGTCGTCAGAAATTATGAGCCACCAGCATTAGCGGTAACTCTGCATCAGTTTTATGCGGTAGAGCCTTCCCCATCTATTTCTTTTATGACGGATGAAAAGTCAGAGCCTTTAAATATCGATCCGTCGCTGGGTTGGGCGCAGATAATAGCTGATACTTCGCTTAAGCTCGTTGCTATTCCGGGTGACCACTTTAGTGTATTGGAAAATGATGAGAATAAAATGGCTTTAGCTCAGGCCCTAAATATGGCGCTGGCAATCAGTGATGAAGGGGAGGCGGTGTAATATTGGTATATTGATATATTAATAATTTAACCTTGATATAATAATCCGGTATATATTGTTTATACCGGATTGTTTTTATACCCGATTTGGCGGTAAGTCATGAAGGTCGATATTCATCACATAAGCCCAATCCTGTCCAGAGTGGTTTTTTCTCTACCAACAACAGATCCTGTTGTTCCTTTTTCTGAGCTTGCTGCTGCACCTAGAGCGTTATTCTCCGCATGCAACGCTTCTTTTTCAATCAAGCTGGTTACAGCATGGGTATCAGGTTTAGCATTACTTAACAGCGGTTTTGAGGCATGATTTTATTCTTCTGGAAGGAGTCATATGTTGTCTAACAAAGATTGATATCGACGGCCCAGCCGGGCATCAAGCCCAGAGATAGAAAAATTGTGGAGATATCTATGCCTATGAAAGCCGAGGAGTTCAATTAATAAAAATCCTGATCTATGCTGCCTTCCGCCTTCAAGATTTCCAGAAAACGCTGGTAGGCGGTTTCATCCAGTTCGAGGATATCATCAAGAAGTTTTTCCTTAATAAGTGCTGAATGATAGATACCGTCGATTCCATTATTCTGGAAATATATAAAATCACCTGACAAATTATGCTCTATTACTTCTATTTGTTTAGCGTCATATGCAAGTAATCCTCCATAATTTCTGGGCATTCCCAAAAACAATGTATCTCCATTCACCCAATAAATAGCATATACATCAATGAGTAAACCTTGATTTTTTATTTTCATTACTTCTTCCCTTCTATTATTGATGTTCCTGGTTGCAACGGATTACGTTGTGGGGTAGTAATCTTCATATCATATGCCTTTCCGGTAATTGAATTATATTGATAATGTATTGTTATATTGGAACCGTCTGGAAGTTGATGGTTAACTTGCATTTTTTGGAAACCTGCTGATTCAGGGAATCTGGGGGCATTATTCATTCTAGGTAATGTTTGGCCTTTTGATGGATTTGTCTTAACTTGATTCCAGAGGATTTGCTCATTCAAATCTCTTGGGGTAGTAAATTGCTGTCCTGGTTTAGCAGTCGATATTGTTTCAGCATTCTTAATAAGTTGCTGATTATAGACAGAATTAACCTCTTTTTTACTGAGATTGTCTGTATTTTTATTATTCTTCCCAATCCTGTCCAGAGTGGTTTTTTCTCTACCAACAACAGATCCTGTTGTTCCTTTTTCTGAGCTTGCTGCTGCACCTAGAGCGTTATTCTCCGCATACAACGCTTCTTTTTCAATCAAACTAGCTACGACATGAGTATCAGGTTTAGCATTACTTAACAGTGGTTTTGAGGCATGACTCAACTCTTCTGCTAAATTCTTCGCTCCTTCTTTGGTGTTACCTAATACTTTTACGGCTCCAGCAGCCAAAACGCCGGTCCCAACCGCCGCTTCTGGTGCAACCGCATCAGCAACAAAAATCCCCACGTTATTCAGGCACAGCGCCGGATTGGCTTTACAACCTTCAAGCGCAATACGCCCTGCCGTTGCCATTTCAGCCGAACCCGCAATCAATATACGACCGCCATAAACCAGCGCATAGCCGCCTGCCGCCACGGCGGTGACGGCAATCGCTGCATTCCGCCGCGCAACAACGCGCTCTTTCGCCGCTTTATCCCCTTTCTCTGCCGCTAAGATATCTTTTTGATTATCTGCCGATAACTGATGCAACATATGCTCAGTCATGTTATTGCGATAGACAAGCTCTGCGCTGTTTGCTGCGCTATAAGCTCCTTCCGGGGTATGGCTAATCAGTATCCAGACCTCAATTCACCATTAAAGGGTTCTGACTGGAACAGCTCGGTTCTTATGCTGGCAGACCAGTTGTCATAGAAATAGAAGAATATAACCCCGATTGGATGAACTGCACCTTAATCAGTTTTTTTGGGGCAATTCACATGATCGGGGAATATTGATTTTATATTGGCACTTTTGCCAGTAGCTCATTAACTTTAGTTGTATCTTCTGGATGAGGTTTTAGATACTTTTCACAAGCTAATCTGACATAGTGATAACAAGTTTCTTCACTGACTGTTATTGTATCTTCATCAGTTGGCGGATAACCAACGGCAAACCTGCCACTAGGAGCCTAAATAATTGCCAGTACCATCCGACCATAGAATGGCTGGAACTTCATAAAAATATATGTTCAGATTTTCATCATCTTCATGAGATATACCTTCAGGCCAACATTCACGAAGATAGCGGATTATTGTATTACTATCAGTTTTCCAATGAGCAATATTATGACCTAAAGGATCTGTTGGTTCACAAAAGCGTATAATATCCTTATCCAACAATATCTTCAATGTGATAAAAAACATTTCCTTATATGCTGGTAAATCATAACCAGGATTCCAGCCTACAATTGAACTAAACAGGCCAGACAACCATAATCCTCTAGAGTCATTAACTATTTGCTCAAAATTAGGTACAAGTTTCATAAAGCACCTCACTTCAAAAATTTAATCTCAACAGGAGCGTTAGGTTTACCTATACCTCTTGGTATATCAATGGTCCACACGCTTCCTGTTTCACTGGATGATATTGAAAAGTCCCTTAAGTTAAATGTACCTTTAGGGGTTTTAACTGTATAAATATTTCCTTTACCAGGAATGCTTCTTCCTGCTGGTAAATTTTTACTTCCAGTAAGCTCCATAAAATACTGTTTAACTTCAGCCTCTGAAGCACCACTAAATATTTTCGCATTTCCTTTATTTGGCATCTCCATCAATGTTCTATCACCGATCTGAATCCCCATTCTTGGGTGATTATATTCAAATAATTCTGATATTTCATTTACTCGTATATTTGCAGGTTGATTCCGTGTATTTTCAATCAAGCTAGCTACAGCATGGGTATCAGGTTTAGCATTACTTAACAGCGGTTTTGAGGCATGATTCAACTCTTCTGCCAGATTTTTCGCACCTTCTTTGCTGTTACCTAATACTTTTACGGCTCCCGTCGCCAAAACGCCAGTCCCAACAGCCGCTTCCGGTGCAACCGCATCAGCAACAAAAATCCCCACGTTATTCAGGCACAGCGCCGGATTGGCTTTACAGCCTTCAAGCGCAATACGCCCTGCCGTTGCCATTTCAGCCGAGCCCGCAATCAATATACGACCGCCATAAACCAGCGCATAACCGCCTGCCGCCACAGCGGGTGACGGCAATCGCTGCATCCTGCCGTGCAATGACACGCTCTTCCGCCGCTTTATCCCCTTTCTCTGCCGCTAAGATATCTTTTTGATTATCTGCCGATAACTGATACAACATATGCTCAGTCATGTTATTGCGATAGACAAGCTCTGCGCTGTTTGCTGCGCTATAAGCGCCTTCCGAGGTATGGCTAATAGTGCCCAGACCTCAATTCACCATTAAAAGGTTCTGACTGGAACAGCTCGGTTCTTATGCTGGCAGACCAGTTGTCATAGAAATAGAAGAATATAACCCCGATTGGATGAACTGCACCTTAATCAGTTAGTATCTAACTTTTGGGGGGCAGTTCACATGACCGGGGAATATTGATTTTATATTGGTATTTTTGCCAATAGCTCATTAACCTTATCCATATTTTCTGGATGAAGTTCAAGATACTTTTCACAGGCCAATCTGACATAGTGATAACAGATTTCTTCACTGACTGTTATCGTATCTTCATCAGTTGGCGGATAACCGACAACAAACTGAACACCTTCAAAATGATCTTCTTCATCATAACTGTTCATATCTGGAAAATGGCAATATGCTCCATCAGTACTAAATCCTATTTTTTTAATAAGATAACCTATAGCTTCTAAAAGTCGATTATCACTATACATAATATCAAAATACGTTGTAATCATCTCATTAGAATCATAGTCGATTTGTTCAAATAATTTAATATTCATTATCTACCTTATTTGGGATGAAAATTGCGAACTTCCCCAGTTATTTTGTCTACATAAATTCTAAAGGTAACTCCATTTACAGTTGCATCCGCAATTCCTTTAGAACTTGACATCGCATCTTTATATCCTTTAGTAGCAGCTTGTTGGCCTAAGTCTAATATTTTTTGATCTGTAAATACTTTCGGGTCATAGACTGTTTTAGTTTTTACTTCTGATTTATATCCAATTACATTACCTGCACGATCAAAGGCAGGCACTTGATATCTAATATTAGTCATCCCATTCACTCCTGTAGGTGTTTCACTCACAATTTTTACATTATATTGTTTGATAGCTGCATTAAACGCATCAGCATTGTGTGCCCCACTAATACCTGATTTTTGGGAAAAACCATCTACAGTCGCTAAGTGCCTTGGCTGGTTAATCTGGAAACTAATACCTTCTGGGGTTACGATGGTTGTCGTCCCCTTTCCAACATACAACTTCTCATTTTCAATCAAACTAGCTACGGCATGGGTATCAGGTTTAGCATTACTTAACAGCGGTTTTGAGGCATGACTCAATCCTTCTGCCAGATCCTTCGCACCTTCTTTGCTGTTACCTATTAGGGGTGATTTATGGCCTGTTATTCAAACAAATAACAAGCCATAAAAAAATGCTATGTGGATTTATTTCCCCTCTTAGAAAGAAACGTTGGCCTTTTGCGATACCCTATTTTATTGCTCGGATTTATGATTTAACCGATACAACGACTAAAAGCCAATCTGAGAGCTGCACCAATTTCCTCCGAAGAACTATCTATCGGAAGAACAACATAATCAGATTCTTTAATTATATCACCGCTCCAAGCTTCAAGCTTTTCGTGGTAACTTGGCTCAATGCTTATTAAGCCATTAATACAATGAATAGTGCAGTTTTTCATGCCCTTGAATAAGGCGCGTTTAGTTTTATAACCATACCTCTCCATGAGCATGCCTACTTTTTCGTTATATCTCTCTTTTCCATTTCCAAGATCAAAAAAAACCACACGTTCATCAAGAGAGGTTAATGTTCGACTATCTGACAGAGCTTGTATCAGTGTTTCACCGATATCTCTATTATTAGCATCCGGTGCAAGTAGATGGCGGGGAAATAAAGGATCGATCCCAACCATTCCGAATCCAGAATAAGTCTCAATAAGTAAAAACTCATTAGTGCTGTAGCAACCAGCCCAATAATCCTGATCTTTGTTGAACATCATCATTTCACCTGTGTTACTGTGACCTTAACACCCTGATTTATCCCGTATTCAATAGCCCGATTTATTTCTGACCATTGAGCCTTTGTTGTATTCGCCGGAACTGCTAATCTGATTTCTCTATTAGCAATCATTGAAGTATTCAATTTCCTATCTAATAAAGTATAAGTCTTGAACAACGAAGCAGCATCAATATTTCCTTTGAGCGAGCTATATATCTGATTTGGATTAACCAGTTTTGCCATAGTCTGAGTATCCATTGACTTCGCGCTAACTGCCGTTTTGGTTACACCATCATAATAATCAAAAGTCTTAAAGTTCTTCGGTAATCTGGCATCGGCAGGAAGCTGTGTTCCTACATAGTCCTCCCAAGGCATACCTTGTTTCATATTGCCTTTGCCCCATTGGATACCGGTTTCTTCAGCGGTGACGATCGCTGTTGCCGAGTTGCGCTCTATATACAACGTTTCTTTTTCAATCAAACTAGCTACGACATGAGTATCAGGTTTAGCATTACTTAACAGCGGTTTTGAGGCATGGTTCAACTCTTCTGCCAGATTTTTCGCCCCTTCTTTGGTGTTACCTAATACTTTTACGGCTCCAGCAGCCAAAACGCCGGTCCCAACAGCCGCTTCCGGCGCAACCGCATCAGCAACAAAAATCCCCACGTTATTCAGGCACAGCGCCGGATTGGCTTTACAGCCTTCAAGCGCAATACGCCCTGCCGTTGCCATTTCAGCCGAGCCCGCAATCAATATACGACCGCCATAAACCAGCGCATAGCCGCCTGCCGCCACGGCGGTGACGGCAATCGCTGCATTCCGCCGCGCAGTTATGCGCTCTTCCGCCGCTTTATCCCCTTTCTCTGCCGCTAAGATATCTTTTTGATTATCTACCGATAACTGATACAACATATGCTCAGTCATGTTATTACGATAGACAAGCTCCGCGCTGTTAGCCGCACTGTAAGCGCCTTCCGGGGTATGACTAATCAGGGCACCTGATAACGCTCCGATAAATTTAGCCGTCTGGGCCTTAGTTTCATTACCCGTCAGCGCTTCCTGAAGCTTATGAATTTGCCGCTCTGTTTCATTCTTATACGCTGGTTCAAATAGCCTGCTTTCCATGGTGATGGCGGCTAATTCAGCCGCCAGCGCGCCTACAGCCGCCCCTTTGGCATCACCGCCGCCAATCTCAGCAGCCAGGGCAGATATCGCAGCATGGCTAATCGCTTTACCCGGGACACCCAGAATCTGTCCCTTATCACCAATCAGCCTGGCGCCTTCCGCGTTAATCTGGTTACCCACATTGCTCAGTAGCGCCGCTTGCAGATTATCCGTAAAACTGCCCCCGTTAATCGCCGTCCCGATGGTTGAGCTCACGATGGATTGCGCCGCGACACGCTGAGCTGCCTGACTCCAGTTATTGTTACTCAATAAGGGAAGTTGCGCTTTTAGCGGATCGACAACGCCTTTTCCCTCCACTAATTTTCCCCAACCCATCGTGTGGTCTAAGCCCCCTAATGCGCCGCCCACCGCTATTTGGGTCACGAGGGATTTGACGGCTTCGCGCTTCGCTAAGGCAGCCAGTGTTTTGGTGAGATCCCCTTTATTTTCAACTAACGCCACCGCCGCCTGCGAGGTCAGCCCTATCATACCGCCATAAGCCGCCCCATAAACCGCGCTCGCCGTTGCTCCTGTGGCGCCTGTCGCCCCCACAGCGCCGCTTCCCGCCCAGGCAGCCAGGCCCGAACCCGCCGTGACCGCAGCAACGGCAATCGCCATCCCGCCCCCGCAACGGGGTTTAAGCTTTCGCTTTTTTTGTCCCAACTGCGGTAAGCGTCCTTAACCCGATTCCACTGGACATCATTGCGGTCTTGAAGATTTTTCAACCATTCCGTACCGGGGGCGTTACCCAGTACCCCTAACGCGTCTTCCAGTAACTGCCCCTC
>NZ_JAHZMK010000058.1:0-12928 GCF_020387775.1 Photorhabdus antumapuensis | reverse complement strand
GGTTTATCACTGAACGGGTCAATCAGGAAACGTTCCGCCGTCAGTTCAGGGCGATTCAGATAACCCCGCGCCACACCCGCGCCGCCAATATACAATTCACCGATTGTCCCCAACGGCACCGGTTGACCGTATTTATCCAACAGGTAGAGCGTCAAGTCGGGAATACGTGTCCCGATAGGGCTGGTTATCTGTGCCACATCATGAGGACTCAGTTCCCGATAAGTCACATGAACCGTCGTCTCCGTGATACCGTACATATTCACCAACCGGGGCGACGTCTCTTCACGCAGGCGATACCACGCCCGCAACATCCCCGGATCGAGGGCTTCTCCCCCAAAGATGATATAACGCAACTGGTCCGGTAATGGGTTGTCGACATAACTGGCAATAAAGGCTTTGAAAGCACTCGGCGTCTGATTCAACACGGTGATACCGTGCTGACACACAAATTGATGCAGCTCCTGAGGTGAACGGGCGATCGCGTGTGGCACCAGAACCAGTTTTGCGCCGTAGCGTAAAGCCCCCCACAATTCCCATACCGAGAAATCAAAGGCGATGGAGTGCAACAGGCACCAAATATCCTGCCGGTTAAAGTGATACCAGGATTCAGTCGCCTCAAACAAACGCTGGATATTACGATGCTCGACCATCACCCCCTTCGGCGTCCCTGTCGAGCCCGAGGTGTAAATCACATAGGCCAGGTGCCGGGCAGTCAGCGCCGGTACCTGCGGGTTACTATCTGGCTGTTCAGGCAGGGTATTCGGGTCAAGCACAGTCAGCGCAGCCAGCGTTTTCTCGTCCAATGCAGCACGTCCAGCCTTATCTGCCAGCAAAATAGCCGGAGCCGCATCGGTCAGAATATGGGCCAGACGCTCTCCGGTATAGACCGGGTCCAACGGCACATACGCGCCACCGGCTTTCAGCACCGCCAGTACCGCCACCACCATTGCCGGTGAACGTGATACGCAAATCGCCACCCGCTGGTCCGGTTCTACCCCCAGAGCAATCAGCTGATGGGCCAGCCGGTTGGCGCGGGTATTTAATTCGGCGTAACTGAGGGTCTGCTCTTGATACACTAACGCTATTACATCAGGGGTTTGCTCCACCTGTTGTTCAAATAACTGATGAACGCATAACGCCTCAGGATAAGTGCTTTCCGTCGCGTTCCAGGTTTCCAGCAACAATGTACGTTCCGCTTCCGGCAAGATTTCCAATGCCCGAACGGGCCTGTCCGGCTCTTGCTCAAGCGCACCCACCAGACTTTCCAGTGCCCGCTGCATATAACCACATAGACTTTCCGGATCAAACGGCTGCACTACCTGAGCCGTCAGCCCCAAAGATTCGCCAAAATCCTCCACTGATAGCATTAACGGATAGTTAGTCCTTTCCTGTCCGCCAATAAATTCAATACCGCTGATGATGTCATCCGACGCTGCCAGCAAGGTATTATGCCGATAGTTCAGCAAGCTATTAAAGAGAGGGATCTCACCCTGCACACCACTGCAACGCTGAGCCAGTGCCAGTGACGCGTGCTCATGTTCTAATAGTCCGGCGAGCCGAGCATGGGCGACCTGCACGCTGTTCCGTACCGAGGTCTCATCGATATCCAGCCGCAACGGTAAGGTATTAATAAACAGCCCCATACTGCTGTCTGCCCCTGCCCCTTCCCCTGCCTGCATACGCCCAAACAACACTGTGCCAAACACGACATTCTTCTGACCACTGGTACGCGCCAACACCTGCGCCCAAGCCAAATGACACAAGACCGCCAGACTGACGCCCAGATGTCTCGCCTGATGACGCAAACGGTCATTTAACCCAGCTGGCAACATCCGGTGAACTTCCGTCACTTGCGAACCATCACGATGCACCTCCGTCAAACCAAACGGCAAGGTTGGTTCATCTACCTCCGCTAACATGTCGGTAAAGAAGCGGGTATGCTCCTCCTGACTCACCCCCAACCGGACCTGAGCCACCAGATTGCGGAAAGGTGTCGGCGCAGGCAGACTCTCCTCCTGACCTGTCAGATACGCCTGGACTTCACGGCGCATGACTTCCATCGTTTCATGGTCACCGATCAAGTGATGATGCAATTCCAGTAACAACCAATGACCATCGGTTTCCTGAGTGATGACAAAACGCAATAACGGGGCTTCGCTCAGGTCGAGACGATCATAACGCGGATCAAAGCGCCGAGTTAACTGGTCACTGACTGGGCCATCAGCCGGATTCAGTGTCAGTTCCATCACCGACAATGGGGCCTGACGCCAGACCACCTGCGCCGGGACTGACAATCCCTGCCAGAGAAAAGCGGTACGCAAAATATCGTGCCGATCAACTATCTGTTGAACCGCCGCCAGATAACGATCCAACAGTGCCCGGTTAGCAAAAGCCATCTGCCCCGTCAACAGATAGGGATCACCCTCATTTGCCAACAGATGGTGGAACAAAATACCGTCCTGCAACGGTGACAGCGCATAGATATCCTGAATATTGGCGATTCCCCCCGGCACTTGCCCGACAATGTGGTCAATGTCAGCTTGGGTCAAATCTATCAGCGGCAACATCGCCGGCGTCAGCACCGTAGTATCCGGTGTAATACAGTTGTCAGGCACTTGAATTTCACTATGCTGAACCAGAGATTGTGCCAAAATACAGAGTGTTGGATGCTGGAATAACGTTTTTACCGATACACTCAGACCGATACGCCGCAATCGTTCAATCATGCGCACAGCAAGCAGCGAATGACCACCAAGCGCAAAGAAGCTGTCATGCCGACTAATCTGTTCAACACCCAGTAACTCACACCAGACAGCCGCCAGCATCGTTTCTATCTTCCCTTGCGGGGCTGCATAGATCTGACGGGCAAACGCCTCCTCCGCTGGTGCGGGCAACGCCCGACGATCCAACTTGCCATTCGGGGTCTGCGGTAAAGTATCCAGCCGCACAAAAGCTGCCGGTACCATATAGTCAGGTAAAGCTGCACTCAAGTATTCACGCAAACGGACCGCCAACCCCTCATTTGCTTCTGCCGCCACATAGGCGACCAGCCGTTTGCCCTGCTCATCCTCCCATACCAACACTGCCGCCTCTTGCACCAACGGGTGTTTCTCCAGCCTAGCTTCAATTTCTCCTAGCTCAACCCGGAAGCCGCGAATTTTAACCTGCTGATCGTTACGTCCCAGGAATTCCAAATTACCATCCGGCAAGTAGCGGGCCAAATCCCCAGTAACATACATCCGCGCACCAGATACCGGACTAAAAGTATCCGGTATAAAACGTTCCGCGCTCAATTCTGGCTGGTTAAGGTAACCCCGTGCCACACCCACGCCACCAATATACATTTCACCCACACAGCCCAACGGGACTAACTGACCGTATTTGTCCAGCAGGTAAACGCAGGTATTTTTAAGCGGTCGGCCAATAGAACAATCATCGGCTGGGGATAAAACCTCCTTACAGGTCGCTGTTACGGTATTTTCCGTCGGGCCATAGGCGTTCAATAGTCGGGGTCGGTGGATCTCTCGCACAAACCAATCCTGAATGGAGCTCTTTTTGACCGCCTCACCACCAATGATAATGAGCCGGAGACAATCCGGTAGCGGTAATGCATCGTTGTCTCTGACAATCAGTTCAGACCAAAATAACGCTGGCAGAGACATCACTGTAATACGGTTCTGCCAGGCTAAGGAGATAAACTCCGACATCGACGCCAGCCAACTGTCATCACGCATGACCAGCGTGGCACCATTGCATAATGTTGAGAAACACTCCTCCACTGAAACGTCAAACGCAAAGGAAGCAAATTGCAACATCCGATCTTGCGCCGTGACCGCGTAGGTTTCATTAAAGCCCAAGTGACGCTGATACACCGCCTGATGCTCCACCATCACCCCTTTCGGTTGCCCAGTTGAGCCAGAGGTATAGATGACGTAAACCAAGTGCTGTGGCGTCAACGCAGGGACCTGCGGGTTGCGGTCCGACTGGTCTGGCAAGGTATTCGGGTCCAGTACCGTTAACCCGCCCAACACCTTATCACCCAATGCTACTCGTCCGGCCGCATCAGCCAACGCCACTGACGGAGTAGTATCATTCAGGATATACGCCAACCGCTCCAGCGGATAGGTTGGATCCAACGGCACATAGGCCCCGCCAGATTTCATCACTGCCAGCAATGCCACCACCATTGCCGGTGAACGTGACACACAAATCGCCACCCGCTGATCCGGCTCGACCCCCAGAGCAATCAGTTGATGGGCCAGCCGGTTGGCGCGGGCATTTAATTCGGCATAACTGAGGATCTGCTCTTCATACACTAACGCCGTGGCCTGCGGGGTTCTCTCCACCTGTTGTTCAAATAACTGATGGATACATAACGCCTCAGGATAAGGGGTTTCCGTCGCGTTCCATGTTTCCAGCAACAGCTTGCGCTCCGCCGGTGCCAGGATATCGATCTCCCCGATCCGCTGTTGAGCATGAGCGACCATAGCTTGCAGCACCGTGTGCAGATATCCCACCTGTCGCTCCATTGTCGATTGATCAAACAGAGCGGTGGCATAACTCAACTCACCGACAATCCTACCCTCCTCTTCTGACAAGCCTAGTTCAAGATCAAACTTGATAATATCAACAGCTTGATCGACCGGTGACACTGCCAGCCCCGGTAGTTGCCATGCCGTGCTCTCATTGTTCTGCCAGGCAAACATGACCTGGAACAACGGGGTATGTGCCAGTCGGCGCGGCGGCTGCACGATTTCCACCACCCGCTCAAATGGTAAATCCTGATGTTCCTGTGCCGCTAAAGCGGTCTGCCGTACACGCGCCAATAATTCAGTCACCGTCAGATCACCCGAAACATCCATGCGTAACGCCAGCGTATTGACAAAGCATCCGATCAGCGGCTCCACTTCCTGACGACTGCGGCCTGCACTCGGTGTGCCAATCACCATATCGTCCTGACCCGACAGACGCGACAGGACCACCGCCCAGGCTGACAACAGCGTCATAAATAACGTCACACCGTGCTGCTCACTCAGGCGTTTAAGTGCGGTCGTTAATGCCGTATCCAGGTTAACCGGCACGGCATTCCCGGCAAACGACTGCTCAGACGGACGAGGCCGATCAGTAGGCAAATCCAGCAAGACCGGCGCGTCAGCCAGCAGAGTACGCCAATAGTCAGATTGAATCTGAACGCGTTCCTCTGATAGCCACTGACGCTGCCAGGCAGCATAATCCGGGTATTGAATCGCCAGCGGGGGTAAAGGATCCGGTTGCCCGGCCAAAAACGTCGTATAGAGTGCGCTCAGTTCACCTATCAGCACATCGACAGACCAGCCATCGGAAATAATGTGATGCTGGGTGAGCAGGAACCCGTATTCATCATCGGCAAGCCGGATAAGACTGGCGCGGATCAGCGGGCCACGGTCAAGGTCAAATGATGCGCTGGCTTCCTCGGCGCACAGGCGCTCAAGAACACCCTGCGCATCCGGGAACCCGCGCAGGTCATGTTGAGATAACAGTAAGCCGCCATCCGGTGCCAACAACCGCACTTGTGGCTGACCCTCAATAGAGACAAAGACAGAACGTAACGCTTCATGGCGAGCAAACAAAGCGTTAAGTGCTTGCTGCCAGGCGACAATATCTAGTGAACCACGCAAACTCAATGCGATCGGGATGTGATAAGTCTCACTGACGCCATCAAGTTGAGCAAGGAACCACAAGCGCTGTTGAGCGAATGACAACGGCAACTCACCCTTGCGGGATATCGGCAGGATGGCGGACAATGCTCTGTCTTGCTTATCAAACCGGGTAGTGATGATCTCCTCAGCAAAGGCAGCCAAAGACGGGGATTTGAACAGCCGGGTCAGCGGCAATTCAACATCGAAAGCGGCCATCCGATTCATCACCCGTATCACCAACAGTGAATGTCCCCCCAGGGCAAAGAAATTATCATGCCGGCTGATCTGTTCAATCCCCAAGATTTCACACCAAATCGCCGCCAGAGCGATTTCCGTTTCTCCCTGCGGTGCAGCGTAAACCTGACGGGCAAACGCCTCTTCGTCCGGTGCCGGCAGCGCACGACGATCCAGCTTACCGTTCGGAGTTAACGGGAAGGCATCCAGCCGCACAAAAGCCGACGGCACCATGTAGTCAGGCAACTGAACGCTCAGATGCTCACGCAGGCGATTAGCCAGCCCCTCATCCGCTGACGCCACCACATAGGCAACCAGCCGTTTATCCGGCCCTTCACCCTGCGCCAATACCACCGATTCACTCACCGCCGGGTGTTCCGCCAACCGGACCTCAATTTCACCCAGCTCAATACGGAATCCGCGGATTTTAACCTGCTCGTCGTTACGGCCCAGGAATTCCAGATCACCGTCCGGCAGATAACGGGCCAAATCCCCGGTACGATACATCCGCGCACCCGCTATCGGGTTAAAGGGATCCGGTATAAAACGCTCCGCGCTCAGTTCCGGTCGGTTAAGATAACCGCGCGCTACCCCAACGCCACCAATATGCATTTCACCCACACAGCCTAATGGCACCGGTTGACCATATTGGTCCAGCAGGTAGATGCGGGCATTTTTAGCCGGCCGGCCAATAGAATGCGCATCGGCTGGGGATAATACGTCCTTATAGGTCACCGTCACGACATTTTCAGTCGGACCATAACCGTTCAACAACCGGGGCCGGTGACCTTCCTGCCTGAACCAATCCTGAATGGCGTTCTTTTTGACCGCCTCACCGCCAATGATGATGAGCCGGAGACAATCTGGCAGCGGTAACCCCGTATCTCTGGCCGCCAGTTCAGACCAGAACAGGGTCGGTAGTGACACCACCGTAATACGATATTGCTGGGTTAAAGCAATAAATTCCGGCATCGAAGCCAGCCAACTGTCATCGCGAAGAACCAGCGTAGCGCCATTGCATAATGACGAGAAAAAATCTTCCACTGAAACATCAAACGCAAAAGCGGAAAATTGCAACAGCCGGTCTTGTGCCGTGACAGCATAGGTGTCATTAAAACCCAGATACCGTTGATAAATCGCCTGATGCTCTACCATCACCCCTTTCGGTTGCCCGGTTGAGCCGGAGGTGTAAATCACATACGCCAGATGCTGTGGCGTCAACGCCGTGACCTGCGGGTTGCTATCCGGCTGGTCTGGCAGAGTATTCGGGTCAAGCACTGTCAGCCCCGCCAACGCGGCTTCACCCAACGCCACCCTCCCGGCCGCATCAGCCAGGACCACTGCCGGGGCGGTATCATTCAGGATATACGCCAGACGTTCCCCCGGATAGGTTAAATCCAGCGGCACATAAGCGCCACCGGCTTTCAGTACCGCCAATAAAGCCACCACCATCGCCGGAGAGCGTTCCACGCAAATCGCCACCCGCTGGTCCGGTGTGACCCCCTGCACAATCAATTGATGGGCCAGGCGGTTGGCACAGGCATTTAATTCGGCATAACTGAGGGTCTGTTCTTGATACGCCAGTGCCGTGGCCTCCGGAGCCCGCTCCACCTGTTGCTCAAACAACTGATGAATGCATAACGCGTCAGGATACGCGGTTTCCGTGACATTCCAGGTTTCCAGCAACAGCGTGCGTTCCGTTTCCGGCAGGATATTCAACGCCCGTACTGACGTTTCCGGTGCCTGCTCAAGCGCCTCCACCAGACTCTCCAGCGCCTGCTGCATATAACCGCATATTCTGTCCGGATCAAACGGCTGCACCGCATTAGCCGTCAGTCCCAAAGTAGATCCCCCGTCCTCCACCGACAACCCAAAGGGATAGTTAGTGCTCTCCTGCCCGCCCAGGAATTCAATCCCACCCATCGTTTCATTCAGCGGATCTTGTTGATCATTATGCCGATAGTTCAGCAGGGCACTAAAGAGAGGCGTACCACTGGCAACCCCACTGCAACGCTGGGCCAGCGCCAGTGACGCATGCTCATGCGCCAGCAACCCAGCCAGCCGTAAATGGGCCGCCCGCACGCTGTCCCGTACCGGGGTATCATCGATATCCAGGCGTAACGGCAGGGTATTGATAAACAGCCCCATCCCATTGTCAGCCCCTTCTCCCGCCGCCATGCGCCCAAACAGCACAGTACCAAACACCACTTTCTCCTGACCACTGGTATGTGATAACACCTGTGCCCAGGCCAGATGACACAGCGCCGCCAGACTGACACCCAAATGCCGGGCCTGATAGCGAAGACGGTCATTTAACCCGGTAGTCAGCATCCGGTAGGATTCCCTCTCCTGAGATCCATCATGATGCACGTTCGCCAGCCCAAACGGCAATGTCGGCTCATCCACCGTCGCCAACATGTTAGTAAAGAAGTGGGTATGTTCCTCCTGACTGATACCCAACCGGGCCTGCGCCACCAGATTGCGGAACGGCACCGGCGCAGGCAGGCCGTCTTCCTGACCCGTAAGATACGCTTGTACTTCGCGATTCATCACATCCAGCGTGGTATGGTCACCAATCAGGTGATGCAGCAATTCCAGTAAAAACCAGCGGCCATCGGTCTCCTGAACCACAACAAAACGCAGCAGTGGTGCCTGCCCCAAATCAATACGATAATGACGGGGATTAAAACGTTGAACCAGTTGATCACCCACCGGCCCATCAGCCGGGTCCAACGTCAATTCAGTGACCGACAATGGTGCTTGACGCCAGACTACCTGAGCTGGCACTGACAATCCTTGCCAGATAAAGGCCGTGCGCAGAATATCGTGCCGATCAACCATCTGTTGTACCGCGGCCAAATAACGGTCCAGCAGAGGCCGGTCAGCAAAAGCCATCTGGCTGATCACCAGATACGGATCCCCTTCATTTGCCAATAAGTGGTGGAACAAAATGCCATCCTGCAATGGCGACAGAGCATAGATATCCTGAAGATTAGCCACCCCACCCGGTATTTGCCTGACGATACGGTCAATGTCAGTCTGAGTCAGATCGATCAGCGGCAACATCACCGGGGTAAGTGTCGTCGTCGCTGACGTAATGACATTCGGTGGCACCACCACGGCCCGGTGCTGCCTCAACGTTCGAGCCAGTTCAGACAACACCGGCGACTGGAACAGGTCACGCACCGCCAGTGTCAGCCCCAGGTTACGTAAGCGTTCAATCATCCGTACCGCGAGCAGTGAATGACCACCCAGAGCAAAAAAGCTGTCATGCCGGCTGACCTGCTCAACCCCCAGTAATTCACGCCAAATAACCGACAGGGCGATTTCTGTTTCGCCTTGCGGCGCCGCGTAAACCTGACGGGCAACGGATTCACCATCCGGTGCCGGTAACGCACGACGATCCAGCTTACCGTTCGGGGTCAATGGCAACGCATCCAGACGCACAAAGGCGGACGGCACCATATAGTCAGGTAAAGTTGCACTCAGGTGGGCACGCAGACTATTCGCCAGCCCCTCATCCACTGGTGCCACCACATAAGCGACCAGACGCTTATCCTGCGCTTCTCCCAACGCCAACACCACCGATTCACGTACCAACGGGTGTTCTATCAGCCGGGCTTCAATTTCCCCCGGTTCAATGCGGAAACCGCGGATTTTCACCTGCTGGTCATTACGGCCCAGGAATTCCAGATTACCGTCCGGCAGGTAACGCGCCAAATCCCCGGTACGGTACATGCGCGCATCCGGATTGTTACTGAACGGATCGACCAGGAAACGTTCCACCGTCAATTCTGGCCGGTTCAGATAACCCCGCGCCACACCCGCACCACCAACATACAATTCACCGATTGTCCCCAACGGCACCAGTTGACCGTATTTATCCAACAGATAGAGCGTTAAATCCGGGATACGCGTACCAATAGGGCTGGTTATCTGCGCCACATCATGAGGACTCAGTTCCCGATAAGTCACATGAACCGTCGTCTCCGTGATACCGTACATATTCACCAACCGGGGCGACGTCTCTTCACGCAGGCGATACCACGCCCGCAACATCCCCGGATCGAGGGCTTCTCCCCCAAAGATGATATAACGCAACTGGTCCGGTAATGGGTTGTCGACATAACTGGCAATAAAGGCTTTGAAAGCACTCGGCGTCTGATTCAACACGGTGATACCGTGCTGACACACAAATTGATGCAGCTCCTGAGGTGAACGGGCGATCGCGTGTGGCACCAGAACCAGTTTTGCGCCGTAACGTAAAGCCCCCCACAATTCCCATACCGAGAAGTCGAAGGCGATGGAGTGCAACAGGCACCAAATATCCTGCCGGTTAAAGTGATACCAAGGTTCAGTCGCCTCAAACAAACGCTGGATATTACGATGCTCGACCATCACCCCCTTCGGCATCCCCGTCGAACCAGAGGTGTAAATCACATACGCCAGGTGCCGGGCAGTCAGCTCAGGGACCTGCGGGTTAACATCCGGCTGATCCGGCAGGGTATTATTCGGGTCGAGCACGGTCAGCGCAGCCAGCGTTTGCTCGTTCAGCGCAGCACGTCCGGCCTTATCCGCCAGCAAAATAGCCGGGGCGGCATCGGTCAGAATATGGGCCAGACGCTCACCAGTATAGACTGGGTCCAGCGGCACATAGGCGCCACCGGCTTTCAGTATTGCCAGTACCGCCACCACCATTGCCGGTGAACGTGACACACAAATCGCCACCCGCTGCTCAGGTACTACACCCAGTGCTATCAGTTGGTGGGCCAGCCGGTTGGCACGGGCATTTAATTCGGCATAACTGAAGAGCTGATCTTCATACACTAACGCGGGCGCATCAGGGGCTTGCGCCACCTGCTGTTCAAACAATTGATGAATGCATGACTGGTCAGGAGAAGCAGTTTCCGTCACGTTCCAGGTTTTTAACAACAACGTACGCTCCGCTTCCGGCAAAATCTCCAACTGTCGTACCGGCGTTTTCGGGGCCTGTTCCAGTACCTCCACCAAGCTCTCCAGTGCCTGTTGCATATAGTCGCACAGGTTTTTCGGATCAAACGGTTGTACTACCTGAACCGTCAGCCCCAGAGATTCACCACAATCCTCCACGGACAGCACTAACGGATAGTTGGTCCGCTCCTGTGCACCAATAAACTCAATGCCGCTTATCAGCTCATCTGACGGTGCCGACAGGGCATTATGCCGATAGTTCAGCAAGCTGCTAAAGAGGGGGATCTCCCCATGTACCCCACTGCAACGCTGGGCCAGCGCCAATGAAGCATGTTCATGTTCCAATAGTCCGGCCAGTCGGGTATGGGCAGCCTGCACGCTGTCCCGTACCGGGGTATCATCCATATCCAGCCGCAGCGGCAAGGTATTGATGAACAATCCCATACTGCTGTCTGTTCCTTCCCCGGCCTGCATACGCCCAAACAATACGGTGCCGAACACCACTTGCTCCTGCCCACTGGTACGCGACAACACTTGGGCCCAGGCCAGATGACACAATGCCGCCAAACTGACGCCCAGATATCGCGCCTGATGACGCAAACGGTTATTTAGCCCGGCTGACAACATCCGGTGAGATTCCGCCACCTGCGAACCATCACGATGCACTTCCGTCAAACCAAACGGCAATGTCGGTTCATCTACCGCCGCCAACATGTCAGTAAAGAAACGGGTGTGTTCTTCCTGACTAACACCCAGCCGGCCCTGCGCCACCAGATGGCGGAACGGCACCGGATCAGACAGGCGATCCTGCTGTCCGTCCAGACAAGCTTGTACTTCACGGTTCATGACGTCCAGTGTGGTATGGTCGCCAATCAGGTGATGCAGCAATTGCAGGACAATCCAACGACCATCCATTTCCTGTGCCACCACAAACCGCAACAACGGTGCCTGATTCAGGTCAAGACGATAATGACGGGGATCAAAACGTTGCATTAACTGATCGCAAACCGGCCCGTCAGTCGGATCCAGGGTCAGCTCCATCACTGACAACGTGGCTTGACGCCAAACCACCTGAGCCGGTACAGATAATCCTTGCCAGATAAAAGCAGTCCGCAAGATATCATGACGATCAATCACCTGTTGCACTGCCGCTAAGTAACGGTCTAGCAAGGATCGGTCAGCAAAAGCCATCTGACTGACCACCAGATACGGATCCCCTTCGTTTGCCAGTAAGTGGTGGAACAAAATACCGTCCTGCAATGGCGACAGGGCATAGATATCCTGAAGATTAGCCACCCCACCCGGTATTTGCCTGACGATGCGGTCAATGTCAGCCTGAGTCAGATCGATCAGTGGCAACATTTCCGGAGTGAGTGTCGTCGTCGCTGATGTAATGACATTCGGTGGCACCACCACAGCCCGGTGCTGCCCCAACGTTTGAGCCAGGTCTGATAACACCGGAGACTGAAACAGGTTACGCACTGCCAGCGTCAACCCCAAGTGACGCAAACGTTCAATCATCCGTACCGCAAGCAGAGAATGACCACCCAACGCGAAGAAATTGTCATGTCGGCTAACCTGCTCAACGCCCAGCAACTCACACCAAATCGCCGCTAATGTGATTTCCGTATCCCCTTGTGGCGCTTCATAAACCTGACGGGCAAGCGCTTCATTATCCGGTGCCGGTAGCGCCCGGCGATCCAGCTTACCGTTCGGGGTCAACGGAAGTGCATCCAGACGCACAAAGGCTGTTGGTATCATATAGTCAGGTAAAGTTGCACTCAGGTGGGTACGCAGGCTATTCGCCAGCCCCTCATCCACTGGTGCCACCACATAAGCGACCAGACGCTTATCCTGCGCATCCCCTAACGCCAATACGGCAGATTCACGCACTGCTGGGTGCTCTGCCAACCGGGCTTCAATTTCCCCCGGTTCAATGCGGAAACCCCGGATCTTAACCTGCTGGTCGTTACGGCCGACAAACACTAAATCCCCTTCCGGCAGATAACGGGCCAAATCCCCGGTCCGGTATATGCGCGCATCTGGTTTATCACTGAACGGGTCAA
>NZ_JAHZMK010000057.1:0-12690 GCF_020387775.1 Photorhabdus antumapuensis | reverse complement strand
GCATTGGCAACGTGTTGACCCATGTTGGCGACGGTTGGACACTGGGCGTGATGGCTGCGGCGGGGAATATCTTCACCAAAGTCGGGGAGGGGACATCAATTGCGGCCATGATTGGTGCAGGCAACCTGTTTACCCATGTCGGCAAAGGGGATGCATGGGCGTTAATGGGGGGGGTGGGTAATATTTTTACCAAGGTGGGTGACGGTGATGCGCTGGCCTTGATGGTAGCCGCAGGTAATGTGTTTACTCATATTGGGGATGGCAAAAGTGTTGCGCTGATGCTGGCAAAGGGCAATATCGCTACGAAAGTGGGTAATGGCATGACCCTGGCGGCGATGATCGGCAAAGCCAATCTCTTTACCCATGTTGGGGATGGTAATACCTTTGCGGCCATGATTGGGGGGGCCAATGTGCTGACCAAGGTCGGTAATGACCTGACCGCCGCCTTAATGGTAGGGAAAGCCAATATCTATTCGCATGTGGGTGATGGCACCAGTATCGGTTTGTTTGCCGGTGAACTGAACGTGATGACCAAAGTCGGTGAGGGGACAACGCTGGCGGCCATGTTTGGTAAAGCCAATATCATGACCCATGTTGGGGATGGCTTAACGGGTGTCTTGGCACTGGGTGAGGCCAATATTGTTACCAAGGTGGGTGATGATTTTATGGGGGTTGTTGCGGCAGCGAAAGCGAACGTCATTACGCATGTTGGTGACGGGACAACCGCCGGTATCCTGTTTGGTAAAGGCAATATTTTGACCAAAGTAGGAGGTGGCCCTACAGTCGGCCTGCTTATTTCCGATGTGGGTAACGTGATGACCCATGTTGGAGAGGGCACGACGGTGGGTTTTGCCAAAGGTAAAGCCAATCTTATCACTAAAATTGGCGATGGCACCGGGGTGAATGCGGCCTGGGGTGAGGCGAATATCCTGACTCAAGTGGGAAAGGGCGACCGTTACAACTTCGCAAAAGGTAAAGCGAACATCATTACCAAAGTAGGTGATGGGCAAGAAGTCACCGTGGTTCAAGGGGATGCCAACATGATCACCCATGTCGGTAACGGTGATGATTACACCGGTGCCTGGGGGCAAGCCAACGTTATCACTAAAGTTGGTGACGGGCGTAATGTGGTGCTTGCCAAAGGTAAAGCCAATATTGTCACCCAAGTGGGTAAGGGAGACAGCTTTAATGCCTTGTGGAGTGAAGGCAATGTCGTCACCAGGGTGGGTGACGGTATGCAGGTTACGGTGGCAAAAGGGAAAGCTAACGTGACTACAACAGTAGGCAATGGCTTAAATGTAACCGCTGCTCATGGTGATGCTAACATTAACACTCATGTAGGTAATGGCGTTTCGGTTAACCTGGCGTGGGGTAAGCACAATATTAATACCAAAGTTGGCAATGGTCTGAATGTTGCGGTCATGAAAGGCCAAGCTAATGCCAATATCCATGTGGGTGATGGTCTGGGTATCAATGCCTGTTATGCACGTAATAATGTGGTGGTTAAGATTGGCAATGGGGATTTCTACAGCTTTTCTGCTACAGAAAGCAACAAACTCTCTTCCCTCTTTGAGCATATCAAACAGACAACATTAGGTGTGGGAGGCAGTCAGGCGATCAACTACCTGGTTCAGGGGGATGAAGCTAACACGTCGGGCACCCATAAAGGCAGAGGCGCGATTAATTTAGCGGAAGTTTCTGCCATTGATGGCTTTCAAATGGATGAAATTGCGCCGGTAAGTTCAGATTTAAACCATCGCCTCAATGGTGCCGTGACCGCCGTGGAGACGCCTGACATGAGTTCAATAGAAGGTGCTTTGAGTCTAGAAACGCGATCGGTGTCAGATCAGAATGAAAATCTGATCGTCAATGGTGGCTTTGAACAAGGTAAATTGGGTTGGCAGTCAACCAATGATATCGAGGCATATAGCCCAGCGAGTGCTTATGGTCTTGATAATACCGGTTATGGTGAACGAGTCAGTAAATTTGATGTTGATAAAAACACCGTAATTTGGCAGGAATTACAAAATTTATCTGAAGGCGAAGTGGTTTCACTGACTTTTGATTTTATGAGTCATTTAGAGATGGTGGACCGTGATCTGAGTGACAGCGGAATAAGGGTGTTGTGGAATGGTAAGTCTGTATTCTCAGCTTCTGGACCGCGAACGATATGGCGCACTCAAAAACTCGATTTAATGGCAAAAGCAGGTACTAACCGGATTGAATTTAAAGGTACCGGTCAGGATGATGGATTTAGCTATATCTTAGACAATATCGCGGTGAAATCTGAGACATCACTGATTGTCAATAATGACCTTGAACAAGGTAAATTGGGTTGGCAATCAACCAATGATATTGCGGACTATAGCCCAGAGAGTGCTCATGAACCTAATAATACCCGTTATGGCGAACGAGTCAGTGAACTTGATGTTGATAAAAACACCACTATTTATCAGGATCTGCAAAACCGTTCTGAGGGAGAAGTGATTTCGCTGAGCTTTGATTTTGCCAATCGTCCCGATGCTTATTCAGCCGATAATGGTATGGATGTTTTCTGGAATGGCAAACTTGTATTCTCGACTTTCGGAGACGCAGCGAAATGGCAAAATAAAACGCTAGAGCTGGCAGCAAAAGCGGGCAGTAATCGAATTGAGTTTAAAGGAACTGGTTTGAATGATGGTGTAGGCTATATTCTGGATAACGTTATTGCAAAATCTAAGAGTTCACGACAAGCCAATATTATTACCGAACATGTGGAACAGGATAAAGCGGCGCAAAATGCGTTAAGCGATAAAGAAAAAGTCGAAAAAGATCGCCAACTGTTGGAACAGGAAAAAGAGAAACAATTGGCAGAGATTGTGAAGTCGCAATCCCAATTGGAATTAACGGATCAGGAAGCACTTAGCCGAAATGGGCTGGCACAACGTAATGCGATAGAAGCAGAAGCGCGGGCGGAGACTGACAAACTGGTTTCCATGACGCAAGGTTTGGATGTGCTTGGTGACTATGCTGATTACAGCGGCCAATCAGGTGACCAGTGGCGTAATCAGTTTGCTTCCCAATTTTTGAGCCGTGCCCAGGATGAGCTGAATTACACTAAATTTATTACCCAGAAAAGATTAGCTAATGCTCAACGGTCTATTACGGATAACCAACAACAAGTAAAAGAAGCGGTTAAGAAATCCGAGGCCGGTGTAGCACAAAGTGAGCAGCATCATGCCAGTGCAAAACAAGATATTGCAGAGGCTCAGAAAAAAGCAGCGTTAAGAAAAGAAGAGGCATTATTGCAGCAACAGCAGGCCAAAGCAGCGGAAAATGACGCAAATATCGCCTATCAGGGGGCGGAATATCGGGGTAAACGTGATATTGCCGCAGCTGAAAATAAGATTGCTCAAGTACAAGCAGATGCTAGAGGGGCAAAACAGAGCGATTCCAAACCTGATCGTACCGGTGCCGGTGGTAGTGGTTTGTCTGGCAATGCCTACGAATCGACAGGGGCAGGGGAAACAGGCAGCTATATTGATCCCGAATTAATACCGGAAGCTGAAAAAAGATTCTACAAGGGATTGACCGAAGAAGAGCGACAAGCGCTGGATAGTGCTAAACAAGCGGTTGATCGTCTACAGATAAATGCCGGTATCCGCGCGGAAAATACCGGTATTTTAACTACTTCAAAGTTTACCAAAGTACAATCTGACGATATGGTGATGCCAACGTCGAACAGTTCAGGTGAGCGTGTCAGAAGAGTGCCGCGGATTTCAGGTATTAATCTGGAATCGTTGGGGAATGATGTCAAAGTAGAGCAGAAAAATTCCGCTATCTTTGAAAGTGCAAAATTTAATTTATTGAAAGAGGGAAATAAGCTATTTATCAACCCTAATGTACGAACATTGGGGCGGAAAAGGCAACTTAGCAAGGCTCTGGCTGAGGTACGAGATACTTTCTATAAAACGATGAGCCATTTCGATGAAGAGCATGTATTGCTGCTTGAACAGGCGATAGCTGATTGGCAACAGCGTAACCCAAAAGAATTTGCTCTGCGTGTCAGTCAAGTGAACTTAATACGTTTTAGAATAGGTCGGATGATAGAGCACTTGCAGGCCCAGCGAGCTGAATCCGCTGGCGTCCTTGGGATCGCCGTGGCGCCTCAACATGCTGAACATCTTGAGCAGCGAGTCATATTTGATGGAACCGGACGTATTGTCGGTTTAAAAGGCGGTATAACACAAAACGAAATTAATCGTCTTATTGAGTGGCAGATTACCCCGTTGACCCGAACGAATTCAACCGCTGAACGGGAAGCGCCTAAGACCGAAAGCGAAAGTCTGGTTGCTTTTATGAGCCGATTGGAAACCGCTAATATCCCGGAAACGATGCCTTTGATTGGACGAGCTAGAAGACTCTGGCTCACTGGACAAGTCACATCGAAGGAAACTATCAAGTTATTTAATGATGCGGCCAGCCAGTTACAGGCATATCCTGAGTTACATGCTTTGGTACTGTTATTACAGGCTGATGCTCACAGAGAAAAGTTGACTACCCAATATATTGACAACTTATTTGGCCGTCGTTTTGATTCTGAGTTGGCCCATACGTTGGTGAAAACTGCGTCACCGGATGCGATAGCGACCTCCAGACGGATAGGACAATTCCTGGTGCAGGAGTTTGAGTCGTATATGCAAAGTACTCTGGGCTCAACCGCACGTGATGGACAGATTGCTATCAAAATGCAAGCTTTCGCCGATGTGATTAAAAAGGATATTCGCCCTTGGTTCAGTCGGGTACCAGAACTGACCACATTCCTGCAAAAACCCACCTTTGATAACTTTAAAGTCATGATGACCAAGGTGGATAATGGTTTTGAAATGATCAAGATTCCGTTTCTGGCGGTAAAAATGTCAAACATTGATGGTATGGGTTTACATATATCTCAATGGAAGATGGATGCGAATATTTTCTATCGGGAGGAGATCTGTAAGACCCGTTCCACCAGCAGTAGGTTAACTAATCGGGCTGATGTTACCTACAAAGTGAAGTTAACTGAACAGCAAACCAATGATTATGGTATTGCGTTACCCTACCAACCATCTGGTGATCAGTATGAAGATTTCCTGTATGGCAGAAAGGTGGCGGCAGGCAAAGTGCTGACGCCAGGACAGGAAACGGCACTTGAGCGTAACGCCTTGGCGCAGGGACATTCCGTGGTGACGGGGGCATCTGGTTCGACCAATATCATGGTTCATCTCAATAACTCTATTGCCAGTCAAGATCCTACTTTCTCGCAAGAGCAGGCATATCTTAATACTTTGGCGTTCCTGGTGTTTGATGGCGGTCATTCGGTTAATGAAAGTTTGGTGGTCTACAAAGCATTGCAGACGACGGGTGATGAACGCCGGCAAGTACTACAAAACTACACCGCCAGTTATATGGATCTGATGGATATCGCTGGAGATAAAGGAAAATTATGGATAAATCAGGCATTAAATAGTGCATTTGAGAAAACCCAACACCTTTATCGAGAAAATACTCCAGAGAGAGAGAACTCTCCGATGGGAGCATTGCAGGCGTTATCGGGCAAAAATGGAGCGTCAGAGTCGATATTAATTGAGGATGATGGTACTTCGCCACAGGATAAAGACTCTTTAAACCCAGTGACCCGATTCTTTAACAACGAACTGTATGGTTTTAAAGAAGAGCGCCGCCATATCAGTGATGAGACGCAGACAATTCTTAATGATGCTGTTGCTAATGGCAGCTCAAGCAAAATCACTCTAAAAGGCGAAGGGGGACGTTTAACTGGATATTATCATCAAGGTGACATAAAACCAGGTGATATCTCGACGGCAGCAGAGAAAAAAGTCGTGCTGTTCCTCCATGGTTCAGGTTTATCTGCGGAAGAGCAAGCTCATGATGTCCAAAGCCACTATCAAAAGCAGAGCATTGATATACTTGCCATCAATATGCGTGGCTATGGTGGCAGTGAGGGGGGGCCGAGTGAGAACGGGTTCTATCAAGATGCCCGGACGATGCTTCGCTATTTGGTGCAAGATCGCGGTATTAAACCGGGTAATATTATCATTCATGGTTATTCCGTCGGTGGGCCGGTGGCGGCTGATCTTGCCCGATATGCGGCGCAAAATAATCAAGCCGTGTCAGGTCTGTTACTCGACAGGCCAATATCAAGTATGACCAAAACCATAACCGCGCATGATCTACCAAACCCTGGCGGCATGATTGGAGCATTGGCAAAAGCGATGAATGGACAATTTTCAGTAGAAAAAAACCTCAAAGGCTTGCCAATCGATACGCCGATCATGCTGTTAACTGACAATCAAGGTTTAGGGCATGAGGGGGAAAAGCTGCGTGCAAGATTGACCGCTGCTGGTTATCGCGTATCGGGTGAGCAGACCTTTTATGGTCATGTCGAGAGCGGTGCTTTAATGAGCCAATATGCTGATAGGATTGTCTCGACGCTCTCCGGTTTTCAAAATAAAAATCGGGATATGGTGAAGAACGCGTTGCAAAAGAGTGACGATCGTGGGACGCGTTTTGGTGGTCAGATCATTATTCAAATGGAGAATGACCCGATTGTCGCGAAAGCCGCGATCAATCTGGCGAGTAAACACCCAGAATCCAGCGTGGTGGTTAAACTTGATTCTAATGGCAAATATCATCTCATTTATGGTGATCCTGCCAGATTATCAGGCAAATTACGTTGGCAGATTGTTGGTCATGGCCGTGACGAATCGGCACAAAATAACACACGCTTGAGTGGTTACAGTGCTGATGAATTGGCAATAAAACTAAAACAGTTCAGCCAGAACTTTAACCAGGCAGGTAAACCTGATCGTATCAGCATCGTGGGTTGTTCACTGATTAGTGATGATAAGCGCAATGGTTTTGCCTATCGTTTTATTATCGCCTTAGATAAACAGGGCATCCGTAGTGATGTTTCAGCGCGTCGTAGTGAAGTGGCTGTTGATGCAACAGGTCGTAAATTTACCCGCGATAAAAATAATCAGTGGGTTAACAAATTGGACGATAACAAACTGGTGTTACGCTGGAATGAACAGGGTGAACTAACGACTACAACAGAAAGATTGCGTCGTGGTGTGGCTGAAAGCGATATCAACCTTACCAGGGTGGGGTACACAGAAGCTGATTCAGCAACCAAAGGGGCAATTGCGGAGAACCATGATGTTTTCACCGCGCCAGGAAAGCGTAAAAACAGGATAGAGCTCGGTTCAAATCCTCAATCGGATAAGTCGCTGAGTTACTCTGGGAATATACAGGTAAACGTGGGCGACGGTGAATTTACCGCGATCAACTGGGGAATATCGAACGTAGGTATCAAAGTGGGTAGGGGTGGCTTTAAATCACTGGCCTTTGGTGACAACAATGTGATGGTTCACATTGGGGATGGTGACAGTAAGCACAGCATTAATCTTGGTGGTTATCAAGCATTTGAAGGAGCGCAGATGTTTATCGGTAACCGTAACGTTAGCTTCAACAAAGGGCGCAGTAATGACTTGATTGTCATGATGGATAAATCCATCCCTACGCCCCCGTTGGTTAATCCATTTGATGGTGCTGCGCGTATTACCGGTGTACTAAAGTCTATTGCTCATTCCGGCGAAGAGCGGAACTGGTTGGCGGCGCAAAATCATCAGTGGACGCTATCTGGCGCGAAAAAATTTGTGCGGGACATGTCTGGTTTAGACCAAACCAGTAGTGTGGATTACAAGACATTGGTTGATCTGGATTCGCAGCACGAGCGCAGTAGCCGTGGTTTGAAAAGTGACACAGAAGCGGCATTGAATAAAAAATACCACCAATGGTTAGGTGGTCACGGCAACAATATTGATACCAGTAAAATGAGCCGTGTGGATAAATTCCGTCAAGCCAATGAGAAACTGGCTTTCAATGTTGCGGTAGGTGGTCAGGGCGCGGACATTCAGGTCACAACCGGTAGCTGGAACTTTATGTTTGGTGATCATATTCAATCGATTTTGGATACCAACCTGGGTTCTCTGTTTGGTCTGATGACGCAGCAATCTTCAACGACGGGCTTGGTGAAGACAACATTTACTTACAATCTACAGGACTTACCGCGTCAGCTTAAAAACAAACTGCTTGGTCGGTTAGCCAGTGTGAATGCAGATACCACTTTAGCGGATATTTTTGGTGTGGATTACACTCCGGAGGGACAGATTGTTGCCCGTACTGGTGAGCCGGTTGATGGCAAAGCTATTTTGCGAGAGATGCTGGAAGTTATTAAGCAGTTTGGTGGTGATCAACTAAGTACTTTCACTGATCCGGATAAATTGATTGATGGTTTGAAACAGAACGCCGATATGAGTGCCGATGGTATTGAATCATTTCTTGTCAGTCATGGGCTGAAAGAGAAAGCGCCTGATGAAAATCGGGAAAAGAGTGTACCGGATGCCATCAACAGTGGGAATATTCAGGCTAATGACAAATCAGAGCGTGCATTGGGCTTTAATTCGTTGAACTTACCTAACCTGTTTGCAACGATATTCAGCAAAGATAAACAAGAAGAGATGAAATCGTTAGTGACCCATCTGAAAGAGAATCTAACCGCAGATCTGCTCAATATGGAGCAGAAAACCTTTGATTTCTTGCGTAACAGCGGTCATCTGCAAGGGGATAGCGATATCCACGTATCGTTGGGGAACTATAACTTCAACTGGGGCGGTGATGGTAAAGATCTCGGAGCTTACTTGGGCGATAACAACAACTTTTGGGGTGGTCGTGGTGATGATGTTTATTACTCGATTGGCACCTCCAACATCTTTGCAGGCGGTGAAGGTAATGACTTGGGCGTTCTGATGGGACGTGAAAATTGGATGTTTGGTGGTGAAGGGGATGATACCGCAGTAGTCGCTGGGCGCATTAACCAAGTCTTTATGGGCGAAGGTAATGATCAGTCCTTTGTTTTTGGCGAAGGTGGTTTTATTGATGCCGGTAATGGGCAGGACTACGTTATCACCTCTGGTAACTACAACCGGGTTGATACCGGGGAAGGGCAGGATTATGCCGTGACCATCGGTAATAACAACCGGGTTGAGCTAGGTGAAGGCAATGACTTTGGACGGGTGTTTGGTAATGACAACCGAATTGATGGCAACATGGGTGACGATGTCATTAAACTGATGGGCTATCATGCGGTAATTAATGGTGGAGAAGGTGATGACCACCTGATAGCGGCCACAATTTCGAAATTCAGCCAGTTTGATGGCGGTGATGGTCAAGATCTACTGGTTTTGGGGGGATACCAGAACCACTTCCAGGGTGGTGCAGGAGTAGACAGCTTTGTGGTCAGTAGTAAGGTGATTGACAATCAGGTTAATGATATTAATGCAGAAGATATGATTGTCTTTAACAATATTGACTGGCAAAACCTGTGGTTCCAACGCAGTGGATACGATTTAGTGTTATCAGTGAATCGCCGTACTCAGGATAAAACTGCTCAGGGTGTATTTGAATCGGTGGGTTCAGTCACCTTTAATAATTACTTTAATGGTAACCATGCCAAATTAGTGACACAGATGGGGCGTAAGGATGCATCAGGAGAGCGTGAATTTACAGCCCTTTCCGATAATGCGGTTGACACCTTGATTCAGGCAATGAGCAATTTTTCCCCAACAGCCGGTGATAATGGTTTTATCGAAGGGTTGGATAGCAAGGCGAAAGTAGCGATTACGACGGCTTGGACTGATACCACGATTGGCAAGGGAAAATTTGCCTGATTAATTTTCTATAACACTAAGTAATAGCAGTAAAAATGGCTCACTGGATAAGTGGGCCATCTTAATCTCGCAAGGGTATTATCGTTCTTGGGTAAATTGTTTAATGATTGATAAGAATGAGTAAGATTTTTCGCCGCACGCTTACGAATCAAGTAGAAATTAAACAGTCTGAGCCCAGTAAAATACAGGATTCAGACCTTAATGAACACGTGATTTTAATTGTCTAATTTCAGGGAGCAATTCATAAGACCGAGGTAGTTTTGACTGTCATATTTTTTTGATAAATATTAATTATAAAAAATTCACCTACTCTTATTGAATATTGTTTGCAAAATAATTTAATTTTAATCATTACTTTATAAATGTTCGTTTAACTCGAATAGATATAATAAAATAAGGAACCCATATACATGCATAAATCATAGTTCTAAAAAGCAAGAAGAGATAATTATAATCCAATTTTATTTCATATAGATAATGAGCCAATGCTAAATCAGAGATTACAAATAATGAAGTAAAAACTAAAAGGGTAATGTAAAATAAAGGTGTTCTTTTCTTTTTCTTAAAGAAAAGAATAGATGTATAAAGTGCAATTCCAAAAATAATGGTAAAGCAAATAAACTCAAATCCCATAAGGATACGTAATTCACCTAGAAAATTATAACCAGAGATCAAGATTGTCATTGTTTTATATGAACTAAATAAAGAACTGGATATTGTAAAGATAATATTTATTGCCGGGAAATAGAGAAATCCACCAATTCCACTCAGTTCTTTCTCTTCGCATGCTGCACAAAAGTCTGATTCATTTAATGCTGAGTTTTCACATTTAATACACTTCATAAAATTTCTCCAAATAGTAACTTCAATCAAAAGATTGATTATTAATTTACGTAAATCATACAGGTGATGGTATATAAAACAATAACTTATTAGTCCAAAAAATATCCCTATTTTTAGTAACTTTATTTATCTCTTCAAGTGAAAAAATAAATATTCCATCTATAAAAACCAAGACAACCATCTGATAATAAAGAAATAGTTAGATTCATAAAAATATAATTAATATCCATATGATGTTTTTAATAAAGAAAAAATTTACTCGATCATTCTTTAAATCTCACATTATACTGCTATTTCCCAACTGTACCTTTTTTCATTCTCCTCGGCCGCCGCCAGTACACTTGCTAGTGCATTATTCTCCACTATAATTTAGTGGAGAATAAAGTAAAAATCTTAACTCAATACTGGGATTATATATTAATTTTAAGACTATTATAAAAATCTATAATGCTATTTAAATCAGTATTCCATTCAGATATTTTCATCCCATCTTCATTGTGCGTAGTACGCGACTCTATGAAGTTATTTATCTTATCAGGAGTAAAACCTAGACACTCATCTAAAAAGAGGATGCTATTTTGTAAGAAAACTTCCTCACCTGCGAAATATATGATCCAAGCAAATATAAAATTTGTGTAATCAGGCTCATACATTGATACAGCTAGCGCTACAGGCTTTTTACTGTGTATACCCTCTTCAAGAGAAGTTCGCCAACTCTGCTTGTAATCCTCAAAGCTCCAATAAGATAAAGGTATGTGAACTGCTTCTGTAAATGTATCAATAATAATTGTTGCAGGCAGAACTAGCTCATTGTTTTCTCTGATGGGTGCATCACCGGGAAATATACCAAACATCAATCAGTCCTTAACTCTGTTCAGATTACTATCATAAGTCCCCATTCGCTTGCCTCTACGGTCAAACATCTTCCAGCCATTAGTAACATTATGGCTATCAACATCGGGAGTAATATAGGTTTTACCATCAAAAAACACAGGTTGCCCATGTGAGTTAAATGGTGCTTTAGGAGGCGCTATTCTCCGATCAAAGCCTAATTTCCCTGCTGCCTCTTGGGCTTCTTTTCCTTTCAGAGCCAGATAAGCTAAGTCGTCTTTATTCGGCTTTTCCGGGATCGGCGTAATTGTAGTATTTCCGCCAGTATCAGGCTTACCTTCCGTATTACCAGTATTATTTGGCGCAACTCCAGACAGATTTTCCTCATTGCCTGTATGGTTCGGTATACTACCCGGCTCTAACTGTTGGTTTCCACCGGTATGATTAGGGTATTTCCTGATATCACCGGATTGATCACCGCCGGTATGTGTTGGCAGATCAGTTGGATTAGCAATTTGAGTGTATTTATTCTGAAGTGTATTTAGGTAACTCTGTGTAATTTCATCATTTCCCATCATCTGAAGCATGATCAGATGGTCTAAGTCTTCTGAAGAAATCTTATCAGCAATTTCCTTTGCCACTATTCCGGTTATACCCGCCTTAACGCCTATCTCCAGGACTTTCTCTGCTACTTTGGCTCGGCATGGGGCAGCTATTGCACAGCCTTCCGTTACCAGTTTACCCAAGAAATTATTGTCCACCGCAGTCTTCCCGGCCTGAGCACCAGTGAGGGCGCTGGCGCTGGAATCACCCGCAATCCCACCAGCCAGCCCGGCCGCCAGGGTAGAAAGGGTGCTGATAGTCTGTTTCTGCTCCTCTGTTAACTCACTGACTTTTGCCCCGTCGCCATAAAGCTGCTTAATCAGTACCTGTGCGGCCAGTTCACCGGAAGCGGCACCCGCTGCCCCCGCCAAAGCGTTGTTACCACTGACTTCCGCCGCCACCGCGCCTAAAATCGCATGGGCCAGCGTGTTGGTGGCGATATCCACCTGATGGGTTTGTGGGTCAGTTGTTAGATCTTTAATCACCCCGGCCAGATACGGCGACGCACCGCCGGCCAGCGCCTGACCGAGATTGTTCCCCGCTAAGCCCTGAATCGCTGCTGTGGCCGCCTGTAACGCTTTTTGATATTTGCCACCGGTCCCCAGGCCGGAGTCATTCAGTGCCTGCGTGTAGGCGGTGTCAT
>NZ_JAHZMK010000056.1:391-28889 GCF_020387775.1 Photorhabdus antumapuensis | reverse complement strand
GTTGATTTGCTGGCTGCCCACCCAGACCACTGGCGCGACGATTTCTTGCCGGGCTCCGGCGATGCTCTGCTTAAGCAGGCCAATTTTCTCTATCAGCATTTGCCCGATTTCGATATTGGCCTCTTTCCCTACACTGGCAACGAAATTTGATGATGTCGCCATACTATAGTCACCGTCTACGATTTGCTGGACAGCACCCGCCAACAGCGCAGACGTGCCCAAAACCGTGGTCTTATCCGTGGCCTGTATCGTGGTTTCCCGTGCGACTACCGTGCGTGTTTCCGTGTCTGCCCTGACCTCACGGTGCATAGACGATTCGTTAATGGTCTGGTCAGTCTGACGAATCCAACTCCCCTCCTGCGTGACGCGCTGCGAAACTTCCGCCCGCTGCTGCTGCAATTGTTCGCCGGGCTTGATATCCGGCAAAGTATTGCCCTGGCTTAATGTCTGCCGGATAAAGGGCTTGTCCGGCCGGCCTGCCTCAAAAGCAATTTCAACCACCGTTCCGACTGGCGGATATTGAAACATACCGGATTCACTGCCCGCCATCGGCAAAGGCAGCGGGACAGCGTGGTAAACAGGGACAGCGGCATCCTGACCATCATTATCTAACAATTGAACATCAACGGCATAACGCGGCCGGAATGGATTGGAAATATCACCGCTAACCGTGCTTTCAGTGTGAGCCTCAATGCGGGCGAATTTGGGTAAGTGCAGCCCTGCCGACAATTCGGGGTAGGCGGCATCAATCTGGCGCTGAATGGGCGTTCTGGTCTGAGACTGACCGGTCAATTCGTTGACGGCTTCCCATGTAATGACCATATTTTCATTGTTCAGATTAACTTTGTTCAGCCGGTGCTGATTGACTACCACACCCGGACGCAACGATGGGATCATGGGAATAGTCATGGCATTACCCGCCGTCTGGCGCTGGCTAAACTCATTGGGGATTTCCACATGTTTCCCCGCAAACATCGAATGCGCCCCACTGCCGACATAAACCGAGCCATCCGGCAACTGATACCAGATATAATCCTCAATCGAAAAAACCTGACCAAGATTAGCCAGCAACTGATAGCCCGTGCCATGATGGGTAAAATGCGGGATGGGTGTCTCCGTATAAGGGGCAGCCGGCAATGTGAAGGTGAGTCCGCTGTGCTCCTGCAACCAGTCCACAATCTGGCTCAGGGTTGGATGCTGAAATGAACACGGCCACAATCGATCAAACACGCTAACCAATTCACGTACAAAAAGACGCTGATAACCGTTCTGGGCTGGCTGTGAACGTTCCACATAGCCCGTGAACCAGCGCAACACTAAATCCGTGTAACCGACATCCAGCCGCACCAATTTTCCAGTGTAATCAGTTGTCGTTTCCGCCGTGATAAAGCCACGGCCACAGGATGACAGTTCCAGCATAATATTGGCATCAACCAGGTGAACTTCATCACCGGAAAGATAGAGCCAGTTAATCGGTGTCATTATTTGGCTGGTCCTATTTTGTCATTAATCGGTTTCAATACTTTTCTTTCAAACCAGCTTAATTTTTCCGGCGCTTCTTTTGCTGCGCCTGCACCCTGACCGGTTTGCTTTTTGGCCTGAATATTATCGGCAGTGCGGGCGTCCCGTTTTTCAGCAACAGAGAAATGTTCACGTAAAGTAAATGTGACCTGCCATGCCTGTTTACCGTCGATTTTGCTGGCATCAATAGTATGGGTGAATGTCCCAATACGAAAATTGATGGCCTGCGCGGTAAGGTTGGCGACACGGTAGCGTTTTAGGCTGCCGCCGTCTTTCGCTTCCGCCAGGGCAAATAGGCGTGACAACGTTTTTTGTTCAGTAAATGGGATGATCCCCGTAATGCGCAACTCTTTAGGCTTAATGCCTTGCTCCGCCACGGCGGTACTGGATGACTGGCCGCTTTGGTCTGTGTCCTGAAACATCACCGATGGGGTTACAGTCAGACTTTTTAATGGCATGGCCTCACCATCAAGGGCGAGTGTGATAATTTGGCTCATTGTGTAGCATCCTTTCTAATGCGCTAATATCGTCCGCGGTAAATAGTGTCGCCAGCGTATAAACGGCGTCCTGTTCGGGGATATCCTGACGCAATTTTTCGGCCAGAAATGCACCATTCCCTTTCTCTGAGAATACCCAGACACCCGCCGATTTGTCTCTGACGCCATTCAGGGCGGCAGTGACTTGTTGTAAGGCGTTCTGTCTTGCCGTGGTGAAGTGTGTTAATTGCGATTTCAATCCCGCAATACTATTGCTCACACTGGCCTGTGCCTTCGCCTGCGCAACCAATTGCGCATTCACGGCCAGGCGGCTGGTCGATGTTGAAAACGGTTGAGGCAGAGGCAAACCGCCCCCCGATCTCCCAGGCAATTGCATTTTGGTGATCGCCAGACATTCCGCTGTCTTTGCCATACGGGTGACCTGAGAAAATACAGGCAACGGCAACACCGCTGAAAATTGGGTTAAATGTTGTATAAATTCATTATGCGTCTTCGCGCAGATCATGAGTACAACGGCGCTTATGTTTCCAGCACCCCTGATTTTATTTGCCAGATAATTGATGGCGTTTGCCGGACTCAGATAGCGACCGCTGTCCGTTTTATGTCCGATGCCGTATACGAACGGATGGACGGATAGCATCGAGCAATGCATCCCCGTCATATTCGGGGAGATGCGCATCATTTTCCGTTGCCAGTTCATCACGCGGGTTGCTCAGGCCAGTTGATACCGGGGGCAGTTGAAAGATCTACCCGGTTCACCCGCACACGATATTTTTTCCATTCTACGAGTACTGATTTTTCGGTATCAGTGGCGATATCCAGATCAATGGCATCCTGTAAAGGCTTAATTGCCGCATCTGCCTGCTGCTGTAGAGAGATTTTCTGCTGCTCAGCCTGTTCAATTTGATGAGATTTTAGGGCTGATTTATCTGTTACCCATTGCTTATTCTCCCACTTATCAAAGGGAGTTTGGGGTGATTGCAGGGTGAGATTATCTGGCAACACGCCGATGGCGGTAATATTGATCGGCCGGCCTGTATCGGTTGCATACGCCGTTTTACCCCGATAGTCAGGCACATGTCGCCAGGATTTTTCATCTACACTACGACAAATCGCAACGTCATAGGTGTCAGGTAATTCGGGCGCATCCAGATACGCATTAGCGGCAACAGAAAAACCTCGTGGCACCCGATCCATATCGGCCCCAATATATTCCCGTGTTTCAGGATGACAACGATAAACCGCCACCCATCCGCTAACAATGGCTAACCCATCATCATCAAACCGGGCCATTTGAATATCTGCACTGTATTTAGCCATTACTTTACCCTCGTAATATAAATCACTGATTTGTTAACCGGTCGGTTTTCATTTGCTGTCGGGACCACTCTCGACGCGTCAAATGTCCATGAAATCACCCCACCACCGGCACCGGCTGCTCGACCGCCTGCCTTATACCGGTAGCTGAATGCCCCAGACGCGTTGCTCCCGCTCTCAATAGTGGGATTACCTAATGATCCCGTGATATTTCTGATCGCGTCCCCCTGAACACTCCCTAACGAACGACCGGAATCTAAACCGCGTCCTCTATCCAGACCACGCTTAAATAAGCCTCTGTCATCGGGTAATTTCAGGTCGGGAAAAATTTTGGCAAGCTCAGGATAATCTGCCGCACGGAATGATCGTCCCTCATTGGGTTCATATCCGGCGGGTATCGGCGCAGCCGAATGCCATTCGATAGTGGCGCCAATAGGGATACCTATCGCCATCTTTTGCTCTACGGCACCGTTAGCGTTGAGAAATCGGGTGTGCAACTGTGCATCGGCATCAATCCAAATTTGCCCCGTGTCACCCCCTACTCCGATACTCACCCCTTTGGCCCATCCATTTTCCCGACCACAAGAAAACGGCCCTGAATAATGCCTGCCCGGTAGCTCAGTCATATAGGTAGTCTGGTGATAGGCTCCAACATCACCCGCCATCAAACTGATATCAGACGATAGCGATTTCCCGTTAATTTTCCTGTCATTAGGGACAGCATTCATTGCCCGTTCGACGGTTTCCACTAAGCCTATGTTTTTGACAAATTCATTCTTACTGGGAATATCTGCGCCGTTCTGGTTTTTAGCCAGGCGACTATTGGCGTTTTCGCTGACAACGGTTAATGCTGCATTAGTGGCATAGTCCCCTTTCGACTGTTTCCCATGCAGACCGCTTTCCAATGCCTGCTGAGTCGCATATTCCCGTTTCACGCTATCAATCTCTTGATGAATAGCGGAAATATCACGGTCATTCAATGACCCTTTAATGCGCAAATCCATTACATCACCGCGACCATCAACACCCGCGACCGCAAAGACATAATGCGGATACCCTGCCGCATCGATGTAGTTTTTAAGATCATTGTCTGCGACGATATGAACGACGGTTTTCCACTGGCTGACCAAATTGCCTTGATAGCTAAAATCCGCATAAACGCGGGTACCGCGCAGGCGGTTAAGCATTTGGTCAAACACCAATTCACCCCGCAACCCGCCGACATAAGCCAGTCCTTTTTTTACCGTGTATTGGTCACCACTGCGAACCACGGAAAACCCATCACCGAAAAACGCCGCTTCGCCGTAACTGTCGGTATTAATCAGGCGCTGCATTTCATCGATGCCAGACAGACGGGCGGTAAAATCAATCTGCCAGGTTTCCGCCGTGGTCGTGATAGCCGTCTCTTTAGCTGCCCCGTCAAACTCCAGCAAGAAAGAGCGGGTGAGTACATTTCCCTGTAATCCATTAGCGGTCTTAATTTTTTTCTGAGTTGGGACATGGGTAATCATGCCAATAATGCCAGAAGCCTTATTTATCAGGCCAATCCAGTTAAAATCAAAATGACCGGCTTCCGTTCCCAATGTAACACTGTAGGCTACAGCGTTTTCGCTCGCTAACCCTGTTTTGTTCACAGCCTGACGATGTACAATATGACTTTCGGCGGGTAATTTCTCATCGCGATTAATGGCAAGAGTGGGATCTAAATCCGGCACATAAGCAAAAACAAACTCATCCAAAACCACGGGCTTTCCCGCCGCAGCTTGCTGCGCTTTCCATTTTTCAAAGTCTACGGTAATCACTGATGCCATATTATTTCCTTATAATGATGCACCGTAGGTCATACTCGGTGCAGTAATCTCCTTTAAACTGGCGCAATCAAAAACGGACTCGCCCGACATGTAACCCACTTTTAATCGCAGGGACGGCGAGGACATGACCGCGTAATGACAGCAATATTCCGCGCTCAAACTGCCCACACACATAAACAGTTTGTTATTCGCCACCACTTCAAAACGGTAGCGACGGCAAGTACGGCCATACTGACGAATAATGTTCATCAGCAAATCAGGATACTCGGCTATTTGACCGTCACTGATCCGCAAAATAATCACATCCCAATCTATCCCTGGCTGACGTTCCAGTACTTCAACATGACCGACACCTAAACGTTCAAAGATAGCGATAAATCCCGCGACACTGCCCGCCTCTCTGGCGTTAATAAAGGCAAATGTTACCCGTTTGCGAAACAATTCCATTGGCTCACCATTAAATCGGTGAATATCCCGCTGATAGGCCAAAACTGATAATAGCGATTCTGAACACGTCTCCGCTTCCAGTTGGGCTAACGGCCATTTCAGCCAGGCAGACATTGTCAGCCAGAATGCCCGCGCAGCACGGAGCAATTTGGCAGGTTCCCCCTTATCCATCCATGAGGGCAGCGCCAGCCGTGTTAGCCGCTCCTTAAATTCAGACATGCTTCACCTCAACTGACAGCGATTGCAGTCTGGGTACACTCAAATCACTGAGAATGTCATCCAATGAAAATGACAAAGATTCAATGTCGGTAAATTCACGGTGAATTTCACGCCCTAAGTTCGAAAAAGAAAATCGGGAGTACGGCCAAGTTTTTTTCACGTGATATTCGGTATTTTCCCGAAAAGCACAGCGGATAAGGTTTCCTACATCCATTTTCAAAGCGACGATTTGTTCCTGGCTGTAGTTCGCCACGTTCTCGACAAATAGCGTCACCGTCAGCGCGTGATGTGTTTCCGGCAGCGGTAAACACTGCATATCATCACCATGCCCATGATGTCCCCGATGGGTGATGTAATCGTTCACTACGTCAATAAAGGGCTGGCTGATGACGCCCGAATCCAGTAACAAATAGGCGTTTGCCGTTCCGGCGCCACGAGGCGCATCATGCAGGAAAAAAATGCGGTCGATACTTAAGCCTACAACACTGGCAATCATGCCGCGGTAAACGGCGTCCGTGTGATAGTTACCCACAAGGTTATATTGATTCCGGCAACGATCACGCAAATCATCGTCAGATTCCGCATCTGCGCCGGGTGTCAATAACCAACCTTCCTCATTTTGCACGCTTTCAATACCGGATACGGACACGGGCAAGAGACGAAAATAGCCGGGCGCAAGGTTGAATGCTCCCCCTGCGGTCTCTGCGATTACAGGCAGTAAGGCACTGGTGACCCCCTCCGCAATGACCACGCTTTCCGTGGTGCTGACGCGATAGATTTCGCCATTAATGCGCTCGGTCTGGATAATCGTTCCCATCGGCACAGTGACCACTGATACCCCTGCGGATTTATAGAAGCGGATAACTCCCTGTGCCGCCGTAGCGGGCTTACGTATAAGGTTTACCCCCCACGCGAACATATCCAGCCACGCCCCCGATGTGGTTGTCAGATACATATTTTTCAGGGTGACATTAATTAATGCCTCTTTCAGCCACAACACAGGGCGCGTCACTAGGGTGTTAATCAGCCGCCAAAACGGAGACATTTTCGACGTGTTGGTGACAAGCCCTGCCTCATCCACAACTTTAGCAAAGGCGGCGCTGATTTCGGCCTCGGTGGTCGGCATCCCGCCATCATGTAACACCTTTTCGTAATCAATCGTCGGTTTAGTTTCCATTGCCCACGCTCACGTTGATACGGCCAAACTCGTAAGTTTCGGCGAATATCCATAATTTAGTCGGTGATTCTTCATTAATGATGATCGTCCCTGGAATAATTCGCTCGTCGTCTTCGACCAGAATTTCTATCTGTGTGCGAATGTCTACCCGTAGTGTTGGACTGCGTTCGGCAATAAGTTTCGTTGCCAGACCACTTTCAATAATGGCGTGTACACAATCCTGACCGATAGAAACACGGTTATTGCAGAAACGCGGTTCATTCCCTGAATTGAGCACGAAATTGCACTCGTTAATTAACAAATCAATATATTTCGGCTCATCCATATGCCACGTGCTCCCATTCTGTTAATTGCTCAGGTGTCATGCCGTTGGAAATATTCAGCGTCACATTTTCAATGCGGCGGCTGTTATCATTGAGGATCTGTGAATGGGTTGTTATCCCTTTTATCAGGCCATTTTTGCCGATACCCTGCTTTTTCCCGCCCGTTAATACACTCCCGTTTTCTGGCGGTTTAATCGCTTGCACAGGCTGGATCATGGCTTGAGGTTGCCCCTGAAAAATACCCTTGGATTGGGTCATCAATTTTGGGGGACTGTCCCCTACGCCCATACCAGGAACTGTCGCTTTTCCCATGGGTTCAGCAACTGTTTTTTCAATGGCCGGGGTTTCAATATTGATACCGGGAATACCATTTAATTTATCGATAATCCAATGGTAGCTGTCGGAAAACGATTTCATCAGCCAATCCCATAAGCCGCCGAAAATATTACCGATACTCTCCACAATGCCCGAAAAAGTATCCGCCAGTGAAAAACGGCTAAACCCGTCACACAGATTATTCCAACCCTCCGCGATCCCATCCCAGACCGCACTGAATATCCCGCCGACCCATTGCACATAAGCCGCCACCATCTTAAATGCCGTGGTGTTCATCATGGTGGCTTTAATTTCGTCCCAATGCTGGATCAGCTTATAAATGCCGTAAGCAAGCAAAGCGATAACGGCAATAATCAGCAGTATCGGCCAGCTCATAAAGGTGAAAGAGACACCCGCCGACATTGCCGCAATCCTGACAGCCAACAGAACACCCCGCAAAACTCTTAGCGTAACGTTCCATACGATAATGGCAGCGTTATAGAGCCATACTGCCGCCGCGCCCAATTTTAAGCTCAACGTACAGGCGGTCCAAATCCCCTTAAGGCCAATCCAGATAAATTTAGACACGCCCATCACGATATTGGCGGCAGCCCCCGCAGCGGCAAAACTCAGAATACCGATAGTGATATAACCAACCCAGCGGGCGATATTCGGAAATAATTTCAGCCAGCGCCCCAGTAATTGACCGGCATTGGCAAGCCTATTGACCAGTGAAGAGATCACCGGGAGCAATGTTAAACCTACGGCGATACGGATATTCTGCCAAATAGCGTGTAACCGTTCCCACGGGTTCGCCATCCGCTCGGCCATTTCGCGAGCACGTTTCAGGCCATCATTGGCCCCTAATGCCGAAATAGTCTTACGCAGTCTATCCACATTGCCATACAATTGTTTTACGACAATGGCAGAATCGCCAAACGCCTCCTCAATTTCCTTTTGTGCCTTGAGGTTGCCCTCAATGTTCTTGCCATATTTGGCCTGTAGCTTTTCCAGCATTTCCGGCAGGGTTAGCATATGACCGGACGCATTAACAAAGCTGATACTGAGTTTCTTCGCTCCCTCAACGGCATCGGTCAAAAACGATTCATAAACACTACTGGACTCTGTACCCAATGCACGGTGCAATTCTCCCAATACCGCCAATTGTTCATCAATGCCTACCCCGAAATGCGTTCCGGCTGCACGTGCCCCCTCCATCAAATCCGCGATTTCATCCAGACTGGTGCCAAATGTTTTCGACATGATGATAGCTTTTCCCACCAGTTCCTCAGCAAATTGAATATTTCCCACGGCTTTGGCATGGCTGGAGAAATTCGAAAACATCTGCCCCATATATTTGGCCGTCTCTGTTGCGCTGGATTTCAGGGCAGCAGCGGTGATATTGGCAATGTGAGTCATCTGCGGTAAGTCATTTTGTGACAGTTCGCTCATCTTCTTACTGATTTCCACAGTTGATTGCACAAATTCAATAGAGGATTTGCCATACAGTGAACTGAATTTCATGGCATCCGCAGCCACTTTTGCCATCGCACCACTATCGACCCCTTGAAGTGATGCTTCTGTCATCGCATCATCCCATTGAATAGCCGGATCAAGCACTCCCTTAATTGACCAGAACGTCCCCACTAACCCTGCGCCGCCGACGGCAATTTTTTCAAACGCTGTTTGTGATACTTTGGCAAACCCAGAAACAGCCGCTTTCGCACTGGCAAGCGGTTGTGTCAGTTTATCAATTAGGCTCAATGTAAAATCTAATTGCCTCATGGTTCACCCTTTAATGCCAATGCAATACCATTCGCGGTTGCGATCCGCATATTTTCCCAATAACGATTATCCAGCCAAATTGCACGGGCTAAATTGTCCTTATTATCATTCTCATTCGGTAAATAATGACGGCGCAATATTAGCGCTTGTTCAAACAGACTGTTATCAATGGATTTAACCCGCGTATTTAGTTTTTTATTTCAATTTCCAGTTTTGGTGCATATTCCGAATTAACCTTCTCAACAATTTGCATCGCTGCCCCAGGGATTTGTAATAACTCATCCAACGCGGATTTAAACGCAGGTTGAACAATACGGCGCAAATAGGTAACAATGGGCACAACCTTATTATCCATTGTCATATCATTAATCATGCTGTTATAGGCAATAATATTCGGCTCGAATGTAATTTCATTTTCGCCAATCATTAAGGTAATCATTTTATTTTCTTTGATCATGAGTTAATTCCTTTCTTTTATTAATTTCATCCACTAATTGATTATGCCGTGCGGCGCAATTGCCATATAAGGTGGAATACTCCATCACGATATTGGCTAAATTATTTCCGGTCATCCCCATCAGTCGCGGTAACGTTTCCTGGCACTTTTTCAGTAGGTTTTCCTGATAGAGTACGCTCGATATTTGCGGCTGTATCGTTGTACATCCTGACAAAATCAGGGCTAACGCACACATGAGTAAAAACAGGCTTGACCACCTCAGTACGAATTTCTCGTGAGGCAGCATTAGCGATCCCCTCCAATTTAGATTCCAGTTGCCTTGCGGATTCACTGGAAATCTGTTGCATTTCCTGCCGGATTTTCTCCCCTGCGACATCCACGGCATGAATAATTTTCAGCTCAACACTGTCACGGTAATAGCTGTTTACCTGCCAACCTGCACAGAACGCCAGTGCAAGGAAAGTCAAATACAGCGTCCGGGCATTGAACATCATTTCACCCCATTATGCGCCAGTGAGAAATGATTGCCGTCCGGTCGGGAAAATCGCCCGCCCCATGTACCGCCAAGGGATTCCCAATATTCTCCTAACGGTAAATAAGCATGACTGTTTGTCTGATACTCACCCCGAATAAATAAATTCAGATCTATCGCCAGTCGCTGAATATGCAGGCTATTGGCAATGCCTTTCCCTGTCTGAGCGTTCAACTTCGCTTGTTCTGGTGTACGGTAAGCCTCGCCTAAAGTGAGGCGATAACCGCGCTCACCTGCCCATAGAATCAGTTGAGCGATCAAGACTGTAAAAAGCTGTTGTTTTTCACTCAGTGTCATTTCTTTAACCTCCCTGTTAACAAGGCGCTGCCTCGCTTACGTAACCAGACTTCAATTAACTGATAGCCAGCAATCCCTAATGCGCTGCCTATCCCTGTAACCGCTATCGGACTGATACCCGGCCACCAGATCAGTAATGCCCCCGCCGTCACCGACACCGCCGACCCTAAGATAATCCGACCAAGAAACAGCCGTAAGGTGATCGGTTCGTTACTTGTGAGCATTTTGCCTATTGCGATAAGTGCCCCTAACAATACCAACGTAATAAATGTTTTTTCATGCTCTTCCATGAGCGCCTCTTATCCAATTAGGCTTTGCGTCAGTTCTGCTTCCAGATAGGGAATACCATTAATGCGCACAAAATCGGGGCTGGTCACAACAAATTTCACTTTGTGAGTCATCACACTACCGCCTTTAGGGTCAACGTCCAGAATGTCGCTAATGATGAGTTTGCAGCCGTAGGCTTCAACCTTGATTTCTTCATTGCCTGCTTTGGCATACCACATCAAATCAACGGGCTGAATGCCTCGCCATGAACCCGCTGCGCGCGCTTTGGCAGTGACGAGATCCAGATATTTGGTGCTGAGTTCAATTTCACCCTCTGCCGCCACATCACCGGAGAGGTAACCATCCGGCACGCCCTGCGTTTGGGCGGCGGCAGTGTTATCAGTAATAGACAAACTGACCTTTTCGGCATGAACCAGATCCCCATCCATATTAAAATCAACCGACTGGCCGGAAATCCTTTTGCTCATGCGATTTTCTCCAGACGGCTATCTAGCAACAGACTGACAGCGATCCCTTTCGGACATTCATAAGTGCGGATAACGATATAAATTTCCACCGTGTTTTTATTACGCCATGTAATCACCACATCGCCATCTTTCGGGGATTTCACTTCCCCCGGAAAAGTCACGCCGTTAATCTCGGTACTGCGCGACATTTCACGCAAGGTACGGGCGAAGTATGCCTGATGCGTTGCAACACTGCCCGGCATGCTGTTTAAGCTACGGTCGGCAATTTTAGCGATAGCCTGCAAACGTACTCGACGCGCGACTTTATCAACAACCCGCAAGTTTTCGATACTCTGGCAGTCTCCGCCTTCTACGTCCAATGTGCGGCCATCTGACCAATACATGCCGTCATAATCGGGATACCACATCGGCACACTGAAACGCAGTTTTTCCAGTGCCTGCAACGTTGCCAGATCCATCGGCTGGCCTGTGCCATCTTTCGGGAAATCGGTTGAACCCAAATCCACCAATGCCCCGGTTTGTACCCGTGCGGGACTGTCCGCCACGGTGACGGCGCGGTTACATAAACGCCCTGCCAATACTCCCGCCTCATTGCCCCACAGGCACGGCACCAGTTGCACCGATGCCACAGCTTCGCCCTTTTGTAGCTCTGCCAAGCGGGCAACATAATCCGCCCAAGTCTCTTTTGCCTGTGGGCCATCAACCGCCAGAATGGCCCACTGCCAGCGACCAAATTTAGCCATCGTGTTGGCTCGCAAGGTTTGCGCTGCTTTAATGATAGCTTTGGTTGCGCCGACCGTCAGCGTATAGCCCTCAATACTGGCTATACGCTGCGCCGACGTCACTGCCTCAACAAACGCCAATTCATCCGCCGATTCCGGCAATACATGGATATACCCAGACCAGTTTTGCCCGGCATTTGCCATCGCCACCAGGACATGACGTTTGAGGACGGTTTGGGCCGTTCCCAGTACAGAATCAAAGTCCGTCTGGGTATTCACCGCAATAGTTTTACCTACGTTGGTTTTCCCCGTCCCAACGAAAAGCAATACCCGCTCAATTTCCCTGGTTTCGCCTTGCAATTGGTTAACCTGGTTAACCTGAACATGTGGCCACATAATTTAGTCCCTTATTAATGCGCTAACCTGCGCCGTATCCAATACCTTGTAACTGGCGAGCCAGTGCCCGGCTAAACGCTTCATCATTCATGCCTAAGAATTCCCGCGCGGGCACGTCAAACGACCATGAATTTTTTACCGCCTCACCGTTCAGTTCACGGATCAATATTCCTGCCTGAATAAATTTCATCTTGGCGGTAATTTCCTTTATCGGGGGCTTACGCCAGCGTTTACCCTTTCTGACCTGATAACCCAAATCCCGCAATTTTTTCGCCTGTTTGATAGTCGCCATACGCTCACGGTCAACGCGCTTTTGCACTTGCCGCCGATTAACCTGAATGCGCATCCCGTTTTGCTGTGCATATCCCACAACGCCAGCAGGCACCTGCTTTTCCCCGTTCCGGTAATGTCCGCCTTGCAAGTAAATACGCACGGCATCAATTTCAGGCAGTTCCCGAATGTGCAACAGTTTCGGCAAATTGCGCAACATCTTCTTGCGCCACGGACTTTTTCTGGCAGTCCATCGCCCGCCATCCGGTGATTGCTGATTGCGCATATTGCGTTTTGCCGCCTGAATCACCCCGTATTTCGCCATCCGCCATAACAGGCGTTGGCGCTTTTTCGGCGGTAGCTCAAGGTCACTCAGTGCGTTTTGCAGTGCCTTAAGCTGATTTCGGTTTAACTGCCCATTCATCATGATTGGATTTGTCCAACGGGTGCGCCTGACTCATTCACACAATGCACAACCCCATTTTCAGCAAACCAGATTTCAGTATCAGCCAGCCTCCAGCGTTTACCCTCAAAGGGGACGATGCCGTTTTTATCTTCACGCATGACAACAGGCTCTGACAGTGACAACGACACCACAACCACAGCGGTTTCCTCATCCACTTCAACGGTCATCGCTGGCCGTTCCGGCTCCAGATTGGCATCTCCTAAATCATTGCCCTGCTCAGTCAGCCACACCTCTATTAACAATGGGACATATCGCGGATCAAACTCTCGGTACGGGAAACGCCCCCAGGCAATCACCGCCTCATACTGCTGGATAAACATCTGGTATTGCCCCAGACCTAAATCCCGTTGCGCAGGAATAAACCGAATTTCATCCATTTCACTGGTAAATTCTATCTTACAGAGACGTTCTGGCAGGTTTTCCCGCAAAAATGCCGTTAAATGATGTAATTTGCTCATATCATGCGTACCGTTGTACGACCGTATCCCTTCATATTGCGGATAACAAAAGCCGCTTCCGCTAATAAACGGGGACGTAGTCCAGGACTTTCTTGTGACGGATGAGGAGCACGACTGACAATAGCCGTGTATTCCCCCAACAGATCCGCTTTTGCCCTGGCATAAACAGCCTTTTTATACTGACCGACTAACGCATTAACGCCATTGATAGCAATGTCTGGTACATCTGCGGCTTTCTGATAGCCTTTTACCTGCAATCGGACTTTCAGACGTTGTAAGTCAAGATTGATTTCAGCGGCACTTGCCAGCAATGCCTGGGCTAACAGGTCATTATCTAAGTCAGCCGGAATATTGCGATTAACCTGAAATTCCCGTAAGTTCAAATCCGGCCAAAAACCGTCATTGGTCAACGGTTCATCCCGATAATCAAGGGTGTTGCCACTAAACATTTCGCCTCTCCCATCCATAAAAAAGCGGGCAGTCCGGTTTCCACGGCCATGAGCAATCCTTGCCATGCCTCCACCGCGCCCGCTCCGGCTTGCGGTAGTCATTGTTTATCTGGGTATAACGATTGGGTTGTCAATGCCCGTAAACGGGCGGCAATCCGTTGCCGATAGGTTTTTACGCCTGATTTCGGGTTGCACTGATGAGCTTTCAATAACCAGATATCCGCCTGCTCCAGCACATCCAACCTATCAACCGAACTCGCCTTAATGTCGGCGTTATCCCCTTTTAGCAGGTTTAAGGCAGCAAATTTGTAGTATTTGGCCTTAATTTTTTCGTGTACTTTCCATTTGTCAGTGACATTCTGAAATGTCCTTGAAAAATAGGGCTCTACGCTGTTTCCTGCTTCGGCCTCCGCCAGTGCCCAGAATAAAACAGTGTCGGCCACAAACGCCGGAAAGCTACTGCGAAAATTGTCGGGGGTGAGCTGTCCTTGCTCAATGGCGATATCCGCCCAATCCAATCCTTTGGCAAAATCCCCAATATCAAATAACCAAATCACACAGTAGGCAAAGATTGGGTTGCGGTAAATTTCGCCTTCGTCCAAGTAACGTTGAGCGGTAGGCAGATAATTGGGTAACAGTTCCCGCTTTTTCATCTCTACCCGTTCCGCCGTCAGCTCCAACTGACGTAACCGCTTAATATCCTGCTCAATGGCGCGGGCTTGCAAGTGCATACTCGCCCCCTCTGCAATAGTAACCGCTTGTTGCCGCGCCAGCTTCTGGCGAAGTTCAACCGCAGCCCTGTGTCGTTGAGCAGGTGACAGCATTATTCTGTATCCAATTTTTCAGCAGGTTCAGCCACAGTACCGATAATTACGGCATCTTCATCATAGGCTGCGTACAATTCCGGCTCTTCCAATGCATAGCCTTCATTGCGTAAGTATTTATTTTCGAACTGTTTGCGGTCATCCTCAAACGCCGCCTTACGCTGGCGAGTATTGCGCTGTGTCAGAATTTGCAGATTCGGCAACATGGTGACTGTCATACGTTTACCCGGTATAAATGGCGGGATCATGGCCGGACGGCCAGCGATGGAACTACTCAACATCTGTGCCGCAATCTTTTCGGTCGGTTTATCTGCCGCCTGATACAACCTATGCTGTTCTGCTGCCACTAAATCCGCCCCAACTAATACAATTAAACGTGGGTCATGACGAAATTGTTGCGGAATACACGTATTAATTAGGTCTGATGCCATCGCATCCAATGACCGAAAATCGCCGCGTTCGTCCAGTTTCACAGGCGTCATAATCACCTGCTTGCCATCGTTCCACTCTTTAGCGATTTGATGCCAACCCCTATTGACATCTTCACCATTCGGATTCGCTTCTGGGTCAGTGTCCTCAGCCACTCTTTTTCCATTAAATCCAATACGGATCATATCCAGAGCAAATGACTGATTAGTAAATTCCTGCATTCGTTGGAAGAATTCGTTTTCATTGCCAGAATTCGCCCAAATGGACAGTAAGTCCCATCTCAGCGCCGCGCCGGAATCGGTTTCAACCAAGTTGTATTTATTGCCGTCAACACCGGTTTTACGCATAAAACGACCATCTTTTTTACGCCCGGTGAATAACCCAGGATTGCCGACTGACACTACCTGGCCGGAAAGGTGATCCACATCCGCACAGGTGATCATGCTGAGGAATTCCACAGATTCCAACAACGCACTGCGCAAGGCAGTTTCCTTCGGATCAGCCAGCGCAAAGTAACGCGATATATCTTCTATTCCATAGGTTTGGGCTAATCCCACCGCATATTTCTGCAAAAATGCCCGTGCCCGATGATTCAGTTGCATAGCTCTTCCCTTTGCCTTTTTCCATCATGGAATTACAGAAATTTAAAAGGCTCGTTTTTGTCGCCTTTGGGGTTACGCGAGGGCAAGCGGGTAGCAATACCTTCCAATTTGTTAAACTTTTTTAGAATATCGGGCAAACTGTCACGTAAACGCGCAAATTCTTCGGTATCGACAACCGCTTTCATTGTCTCTACATCTTCCTGAACGTCAGCGACTTCTCGCTCGGTGGACTCCTGTTTCCCTTCAAGCGCGGTAATTCGCGCTTCCAAATCGGCTACAGCCTGGGCCAGCGCCTGCAACGCATCATCGCTTGATGGTGCTGGCTCAGTTTCTTCGGGTTCTTCAATGTTAAAAAAGCTTTTCCATCCTTTTTTGGCCTTTGCCATGTCATTACCCTTAATGTGTTTAACCTCATCAATAACCAGTGGCTTATATGCACCGAATCGACGATGTTTGTTCCTTTTTTTAAATTGCAGACGCGTTGTGCCCACGCTGGCGGGGGAGTCAGTCACTGCCAGCCCTTCCAGATATGTTTTGCCTGTTCCGCGAAAATTGCCATCAGACGTAAATTCAACAGAGGTAAACAGTAATTGTCCCTCCCGATTGGCCTGTAACAAATGATGATTGGGTCGTAGTTGCGCATATAAGCGTAAAACCCTGTCATCATCTCGCTCGGCTTTAACGGCTAACACTTCACCCATTGCCCCGAACCCACGTTCATGTTCCGGCCAAATGCGAGCGGTGTACAACGCTGGGTTATAGAGTTCGGCAGCCTCTAAAATCCATTGAGGTTCCATCACTCGGCCATCAACCGTGTCGCCCTCCGTGGCAATACATATCCAGTTAGTCATTAACTGAGACATATTTAATTCCTTCCGTTTGAATCAAATACAGTATTGCGGATTCAATACAATGCTGCGAATGGTTTAATTCTGATGAATTCGGATATAACGCCATAACCGATTCAGGTCGAAATTGCATTAGCGTCAGGATAAATTTAGCCCTGCATAATATGATTACTATGGCTAAATACTCTGATGAACTCATAAGTGTCGCCCGTTCTTTATACCTGCGGCGATATACTCCGGCAGAAATTGCCCGTGAATTAAATCTGCCGAATCGGCGGATCATTTATTATTGGGCGGAAAAATGGCATTGGGCGGATATGCTCAGCCATGAAAGTGTTGTCGAAGCCATTAACCGCCGGATTGCCGTGCTCAGCGAACGCAACAATAAAACCACGCTGGAATTAGACGAACTCGACCGATTAATTGCACATCATATAAAGCTGATGGCACAGGAAAATAAGCATAAAGAAAAGCTGGCCGAAATTAAGGCGCAAACACAATCAAATGGTGAATATATACTATCCGGTGACGGTGAACCCAAGAAAAAGAAACGCTACCGCAAAAATGATATTTCAGCTCTGACGGCAGAAGATTTCCAAAAGTTCGTTGATGAGATGCTTTTCGGCTATCAAAAACATTTACGCAATAATCTGGCAAAACAGATTAGAAATATCCTCAAGAGCCGGCAAATTGGCGCGACCTGGTATTTCGCCTTTGAAGCATTCGAAAATGCTGTGTTAACCGGCGATCCTCAAATATTCTTATCCGCCTCAAAACCACAGGCAGAGGTTTTCCGCTCGTATATCGTCAATATCGCTGAACACTTCTTCGGTGTAACACTGACCGGTAACCCTATTCGACTCAGCAACGGTGCCGAATTGCGTTTTTTATCAACCAACAAAAACACGGCACAATCCTATTCCGGCCATTTGTATTGTGACGAATATTTTTGGGTTCTCGACTTTAAGCGGCTGAATGAAGTTGCCTCCGCAATGGCAACCCATGACAAATGGCGTACCACCTATTTTTCAACCCCCAGCGCCAAAACCCATCCCGCCTATCCATTTTGGATGGGTGACGAATGGCGCGGCAATGATCCCAAACGTAAGAACATTGAATTTCCCTCTTTTAATGAACTGCGTGACGGGGGTCGTGATTGCCCGGATGGTCAATGGCGCTACGTCATCACCCTGGAAGATGCCATTAAGGGCGGATTCAACCTGGCATCCATTGAAAAACTGCGCAACCGCTATAACCCAGACACCTTTAACATGTTGTATATGTGTGTGTTTGTTGATAGTGGTGCCTCTGTTTTCAAATATCACCAACTGGAAAAATGCGGCGCTGATATCCATCTCTGGGAAGACCATGATCCCAACGCACTGCGTCCCTTCGGGGATCGCGAAGTCTGGGGCGGCTTCGACCCGGCCCGTTCTGGCGATACTTCAACCTTTGTCATTATTGCCCCGCCCATGATGGCACCCGAAGTTTTTCGGGTATTGGCAACGTTCTACTGGCAAGGCATGAACTGGAAACATCAGGCGAAACTGATTGAAGATCTCTTCAAGCGCTACAGATTCACCCATATCGGCATTGATACCACGGGGATTGGTCATGGTGTCTATGAAATGGTGCAAGACTTCGCCCCCCGACAAACCCACGCTATCCACTACAATCCGCAAAGCAAAAACCAACTGGTCATGAAAATGATTGATGTGGTCAGTGAGGAACGTATCGAATGGGATGTGGAACAAAAAGAAATTCTGGCCTCATTTCTGGCTATTCGGCACACCACGACAAAAAAAGGCGGCAGCATGACCTTTGTCGCTGACCGTTCGCGGGAAACCGGACACGCTGACGTGTTCTGGGCAATCGCTCATGCCCTAATGAATGAGCCGTTAAATTACGACAAGAAACGCACCTCTAAATACACATTCGCCAAGGCTGCATAATGAAGAAAAAGTTAAGGAAAACCCGTTCACATTCCCCACGCACAAACAACCGTCAACGGCAAATGAGCTTAATCACGTTAGGCAAACCTGAACCGATACTCACCACCAGGACGGATTATCAAAATATCGGGTATGACAATGACTATGACCATTACACACTACCGATTGACCGTTTGGCCCTGGCACAACTGACTAACATGAACGGTCAACACGGCGGTGTACTCTATGCTCGTCACAATATGATTGCCTCGGACTATTTCGGTATTCGAGGCGGAGTAAGCCATGAGCAATTCAAGTCCGCTGTGATTAACTTCCTGATTTTCGGTGACGTAGCGATCCTGAAAGTCCGTAACTTCTGGGGGGATGTGGTCGCACTGGAGGTCTTGCCCTCGCTATACCTGCGCCGCCGCAAGGACGGTGATTTTGTGGTATTACAGGAGGATGAACCCTTGGTTTACTCACCGGAAGAAGTGATTTTCATCAAGCAGTATGACCCGCAACAGCAAGTTTACGGATTGCCGGATTATATTGGCGGTATTCATGCCGCACTGCTCAACGCTGAAGCCACCATTTTTCGTCGTCGTTATTACCACAATGGCGCCCACACTGGCGGTATCATTTACACCAACGACCCGAATATCTCTGATGAGACCGAAGAGGAGATCATACGCAAGCTACACCGAAGCAAAGGCATTGGCAACTTTGAAACCCTGTTTGTAAACATTCCCAACGGCGACCCTGACGGCATTAAATTTATTCCGGTGGGTGATATTTCAGCCAACGATGAATTTGCCGACGTCAAAAATATCAGCTCGCAAGATGTGCTGACCGCTCACCGATTCCCGGCAGGACTGGCTGGCATTATCCCGACCAATGTCGGCGGGTTGGGTGATCCTGAAAAAGCCCGTGAGGTCTATCGCCAGGATGAAGTTATCCCCGTCCAAAATATGTTCATGAATGCGATAAACACGCATGATATACCCGAAATATTACATATCCGTTTTAAACAAGATCGCGTAAGTTCGTGTGCAAAATGCGCAAAAAACAGGTAAAATTACCGAAAATGGATACGTTGGGAATGAGGAACATGCGCGTATTAAAAATAATCTGCCCTGAATGTGGCGCTAAGGCGGTTATTCGCAAGACGAACCGGAAGCACCGTGAAATTGCTGATCTGTACTGCGCGTGTTCCAATGTTGAATGTGGTTATACATTTGTTATGAATTTGACGTTTTCACACACGCTGAGTCCCAGCGCAAAAACGGGTGATAAACTGTTGCAGACTGTGATTAACAACCTCAACCCGCAACAGCGTCAAATGGCATTGGATTTATTAAAAGTTCGCCCTACTGCGTAATTCTGAGCCACTACTTAGTGGCCTTTTAGTTTTTACATTTGAGATTATTTCTTTTCTGACCTGCTCAGCCAGTTCTGCAATCCAATCAAATGCGACTTGCCGTTCTCGACTAGTGCAAATACTTGAATTACCAACTTTAGCAATCAATTCAATCCGTTCCAACACGGCCAACTTATCCAGATAATCTGACATTATATTTTTACCGTTCCATTCACTGTATTTATATACAGTTTAATTTAATATAATTAACAAATGCATCAATTTCATTGAGAAATAATTAGTTATGTGACCTCAATCGGCCCTTGGTTAATTTTTCGCAACATAGTCAAATAATGACCTTTTGGATCACGGAATATCCCGGAAATATCAACCCCCAATTTTTCACTTAACCTACTCATTATCATTTTTGTTGTTTCAGTATGCGTTTTTTTAACTTTATGTAGATGACCAAACATAGATAAACAATAACGCTGTCCATCTATGGTCATACTCCCCCCTTCTAGTAACGAACGTGCCAGCACATCGCTCATCTCCAAACTCTGTAATTTTGCCGATTCATGAACTCGCTGTATTTTTTCCTTCTCACTCATTTGATGCCAACCGTAATAGAATTCATCTAAATACAGATCACTTCCTTGACTAACCATATTTCGTGCTTCCGTACAGTTATTGACAGAACTCCAAGAGGTACCAGAAAAACCAAAACCCTCCCCTCTAGAAGCAGTGCTGGATTTGGGAACAATGTTCCATTTAACAGTACGAGTAATAAAAGCAGAAGAATCGCCCAAACGGGGCGAGTAAACCCCTAAAATACGCTGTACATCCTCACCATAAGCGTTGCCTTGTTCGGTGAGTTCATAGGACAGCCGCACGGTTAAATCTTTCCGTGCGACCAGCGGTCCCCCCTGAAATTCGGTATAAGCGAACCAATTCCCAATATCCGCAGCAAATCGGACATTATCCATATCCGCATCAGGTAAAATTTGTTCATCACCAGATAAGCGTCGCAGTTCACGCCAGACAGAAACTGGAGCACCGCCAATCTGCTGAAACTGACGAATACGCCAACGACTCGCCCAGGCAGAAACCGAACGGGACATATCCTTAAGGAGTTGGCCTGTTTCCCCATCCTTTTCGTCATCCAGCGCATATCCATCAATATTCTTGGAGATGTACTTAGCGATATAGCCCGTGGCCGAACCTTTTGCCTTATCGATAGGCTTTACATAGAAACGCGCCTTGAGTGCCTTTTGTCCCTGTAATTCCTCCGAATCTTCCAACCGGGCGTAATAACACATAATGTCGCGCATTTCATCGACATGCTCAGGGCGCATAAATAGCAGCATATGCCAATGCGGTGTACCGTCATGATGTGGCTCTACCACACGAAAACCGAATACGCTGATCCCCGCACGGGAATACGCCGCCCGGATTTTTGCCCAGACCTTACACAAATACTTTTGTGTATCCTTTGGGGTCGCACCGTTCCAGTTTTTCACAAAACCGCCACCACTATGTACAGAGTGATATTTAGAAGGTGCTGTAATAGTATAAAAATCTCCCACACAACCCATTTCGTTAGCCAAGTCCTCAAATCCGCGCATACGGCTCATGAGTTCACAACGGCGAACGGCAGGGTTTGCAATGCTGCCCAAGACCTTATCGCTTAACGAAACTCGCTCCCCATCTTCATTCTCTAAATCGAACGATTGCAGAAACTCCCAATTTAGCCGCTTCTGCTCTGTCCACTCATGTAAAGTCTGACGTGAAACATAGGATGAAACCGCTTTTTGTACCTGTCCGACAGCAATCGCAATATGTTCGGCACGCATATCACGTATCCGCTTTAAACGGATATACCACCATTGATCTGACATCATGCGCAGCAATCCCGCACATAGTTGGTCTTCTGTTGGTTTAATTCGACCTTTTGCAAATTGCTGCCAATATGGGGCTATCGTTCCCGCTTGCTGTGTCAATTTAGCCAAACGGGTATAGACGTGAATTAATCTACGGTAAGCGTCCTGCTCATTCTGTAGGGCCTGTTCAACATATTGGTCGTAACTCTCAGCCATAAACCGCGCCATCTCATGCGCAAGCTGTTTTATTTCTTTACGTCCTAATGTTGGCAATTGTTCCAGTGATTCAATAAACGGGAACGGCATAACACCAGATACAATATGCTGGAACTGGTATTGTTCATCGACCAATTTTAACCGTGGTAATACGTTCTCGCAGAACTGACGTAAAAACGTATTAGCCCGGCGGCGACCAGATTGATTGAAAATGTTGGCGTAACGTGTTGCAAGGTAGATCGCTAGTGAATGCGGCACATTCTCAAGATATCGATGCCGCCATGCATAATCGTTAGGGTTCGCCTCCCACATAATACGTTCAGCCAGAGTTGCATCATTCGGCAACCCTGGCTGAAATTCTATACTCTGGCGATACATTGAACGCAGTGCATCGCCGTTATTTTCTTCTTTTCTTTCAATATTCATGTTACAAACAATTAACGGGAATTAATTAAAATAAAAGCAAAACAAATTCTTCCGCTATCTGCGGATACAAATCTTTATTAATTACCGTTACATGGGTTATTTTTCCTGAAATCAATCTTCCTGTGAAATTTCCATTATCATCAATTTCATTCAATGCAAGAAAATCACCTATTTTATATTCTCGATCATTTACTCTAAATTCTGCTTTTTTCTTTCCGTTATCAATGGCTATAAAACAAACTATTTTTTAATGATGAGTTTTGTTTTTCACTTTCATGATTATTCACCCTCACGAAAGAAAAAATTCGGTGATAGCGATGTAAGTTCATATCTGATATTTCCATATGAATAATCACAGCTAACATCATCCCTTATCACAGAATTAACGATAAAGGTTTTAACCCTAACGCCTTTATATTCACGCAAAATAACAATATCGTTTTCCTCAATCACGGGCATAAATACCGATATATCAATACAAAGCTGATGATTTGACACAATGCAATCAAAATTTTTAGTTGTTAGATCATGATATCTAGTCATCCCACACACTCCGATAATGTTTCTGTTCCATCTCGGAAACTTCCTGACAGGAAACACAACGAGTAACACCCATGACTTTCATCCGTCGCTCTGATGAGATTAATTCCCCACAATCTTCACATTCAAACGTAGAAACACTAACAGGGCGGTTTATATGCCTTAATATTTTGCGTTCCAGTGTTTCCTCTACATGTTGACAAGCTCGGTCGATAACATCAGACATAGTGCCACTCCTGAGCCTGACGCTCGACGCTCTCAGATTCACGTTGCAAAAGCGCTGCACTGGCCGTGTGGTCCATTTTATTTTTCAGGACATGTGCGGACAATTTCGCTAAACGGGATGAAAATAAATCCGCATAATGTTTACGCTCATCCTCCCGTACCTTTTTTATTAACTGCTCAATACTTGTAGCTTGCATTTATTAATTTCCTTGTTTTAGGTAACAAAAAATCCCTGACGTGTTAGCGCCATTAAAATTAAACCGGTAGTTATTTTTATTTAATTAGGCAATGATAGATTATTCGGTAATAATGCACTCGTTGCCTTGATAAGATTTATTGCTCGTATCAAATTAGTCATTTCTTCACCAGTTAATTCATTCAATGCCAGTTCATGCCTATCAGTTGGTATACGTGCTATATAGAAAATGGCTGCTAACACGCGTTTATTATCCACATAATTTTCGCTACGTTTATCTCTCATCTCATTAATAAAGACACTTAGCTCCTTATTATCAGATTTGAAATATTGTGCCCTGACTTGAGCGACTTTATTTAATCCATTAACCCGCGTTTCAAAAGATATTGAGAATGCGCGTTGTTCACTTGATTCAAATTGATATTCCGTGTTCATATAAACCTCATCGAATCAGGAACAGAATAAAATAAGCAAAAGCACATAGAACGATAGGATAGATAAATCCATGTTTTTTGGGTTTAAATGACTCATCAGTCAATTTATATTGGTATTCTTGCTGCTTTAATGCGTTCATGCTGACCTCATACTAACTATGCGCCTACACCTGCAACAACATTAACAGCCGAATTGAATGCAGGGTTAGAATGCCATCTTGATGAAATGGTGATACCCGCTAAAGTTAATAATCTGATCGCATTATTAACCGATTTCTTAAACTCAACCACACGGGTATGGTTGAAATGACCACCCGAAATAACAGCACTTGCCAGTTTTCCCACTTCTGCCGTTGCACCTAACAAATAACTCGACATGTTGGAATCACAAATCTCATTCACCGGCACCGATGGTTGACACTGCAATTGCTCCAGTAATCCATCCAAAATAGATGTGTCTTGCGTTGCATCGGTTAACTTCATTAAGTCAACACAAGTCAGTATGTGAGGCTGTTCAGGATTTAGCTTGTTACGCAGCATTTGCGGATTCATTCCGATAACTCCCGCAATTTGAGCTAAGTTGCCCCTATGAGCGTTGGCAAATGCTCGGCAAGCATGATCAAAATGTGTTTGTTTGGAAATTTGATAATCAAACATTGCTGTTTTTCTCCAAAAGCGAAGAATTATTTACGCAGCAAGCGAAATATTAGCGACATTACTCGCTTGTACTGCTTCCAGCGTTAAGGCCACCATATTAATAAACACCTTGCCACGTTTCATATCACTAGATTTTTCGCGAACTGGTAAGCGGCCATCTCTGATCATGTCGCGAGCAGTAGACATAGGTATAGAACTACGGCGACAGAATTCTTCTATTGTCACATAAGGATCAGTAATGGCGATTGTAATGTTAGGGCGCATAGGGCAAAATCCTCTTTTAGCTTTAGACTTATCAACATTCAATTATGTTCGTCAATATTCACTTTAACCTACAAAATGAATTATGCATTCATTTTAAAGGCAAAAATCAAGAGGATTTTAGCTTGAGTCTACAAATCGATTTAACCAAAGATGGTGATAAGGTTCTGAATCGTGTCATTGAGGCTTATGGGTTCTCTACAAAAATAGCCTTAGCAGAACATTTCGGCATTGCTAGCAGTAGCTTGGCAATGCGCTATAAACGTGGTTTTTTCCCTGCTGATATCGTCGTTCAGTGTATGGCCGAAACTGGAGCTACTTTAGAATGGCTGGCAACTGGTCAAGGTAGAAAATTCAATGAAGAAGAAGTCGATATTCTAAAATTACCGAACAATAAGCTTATCGACGGAAAGCTTTACCAATCTGGCTATATCATGTTCGACAAGGAAATGTTTACTGCTGGAGTTCCCTTACCTTCTGATCCTATTTGTGTTCTGGACAACAAAACTAACTACATAATTGATCGTAAATTTACCGATATTTATGACGGTAAGTGGCTGGTTGAAATTGAGGGAAAAATCAGCATCCGTGAATTAACTCGAATTCCGATTAAGCGCGTCCGCGTTTCTGGAGTTGGTATGGCGTTTGATTGTGACCTAGAAGATATCAAAATATTAGGTCGTGTTGTAATTATTTGCCTTCAATAACATCATGAAAATATCAAATATAATTCTAACTTCTGTAAAAGTAGCCACTCTTGCTTTTTTACTATTGATCCTTGTTATTATTTCTATAAATATTAATAATGGCGTATCAATTCTTGCAGCTACTATTTATCTACATTTACTAGCAATTGCTTTTTGCTCCTTATTTTATCGCTGGATTTTGTTATCCCGAAGAAAAGAATAATAACAATGATTTCACCAGAGGGTTACAAAAAATATTATTTTCATGATTGGTTAACTAATGTGGTTGGTATAGATACTCATGGCAATAAACAAACAAACCAGTGGTAAATGGCTAGTTGAGCTTTACCCTAACGGAAGAACGGGACGTAGAATCCGTAAACAATTCACAACTAAAGGTGAAGCAATTGCCTATGAACGTTTCATCTTAGAACAAACAGAGGATAAGCCTTGGATTGGTGAAAAACAGGATAAACGTAAACTAACCGAACTTGTTGATACTTGGTATCGTGCGCACGGCGTTACCTTAAGTGATGGAAGTAAAAGACAAGCAACAATGAATTTTGCCTGTGAAGCAATGAGCGATCCTTTAGCCACAGAGTTTAACGCAAAGCTCTTTTCTTCCTATCGTGAAAAGCGGTTAAGTGGTGATATTACCCGTACTGATAGGAAAAAAGCTGTCGCACCTCGGACAGTCAACTTAGAGCTTGCCTATTTCCGCGCAATGTTTAATGAGCTAATCCGCCTTGATGAGTGGAAGAATGAACACCCACTTTTAAAAGTTCGTCCCTATAAAACAGATGAACAGGAAATGGCTTTTTTAAACGAGGATGAAATTAGATGTCTATTGCGGGAATGTGAAAACAGTAAATCAGTTGATTTAATCCATGTTGTTAAAATCTGCCTAGCTACAGGCGCGCGTTGGTCAGAAGCCGAACGCCTGAAAGGTGCCCAGATTAATAATAACCTGATTACCTACACTAAAACGAAAGGAAAGAAAAACCGCACCATACCAATTAGTCCTAAGTTGGCCGCTGAACTGCCAAAAGCGAAAGGCTCAAAGCCTCTTTTCAATTCATGCTATTCTGCATTTAGAACAGCAATAAAAAGAGCAAAAATCGAGCTACCACCAGGGCAGTTATCCCACGTTCTGCGGCATACGTTTGCCAGCCACTTTATGATGGCCGGAGGTAATATTTTAGTGCTACAAAAAATACTTGGTCACACTGATATAAAAATGACCATGCGCTACGCTCATTTTTCACCAAACCATCTGAATGAGGCTATAACACTCAATCCATTAGAACTGATAAAAAATGGCGACAGGATGGCGGCATAGGATCAGAACCCTCAGTATAATTCGTTATGAATAATAATATAACAATTTGATAAATAAGATAATTTATTGATTTTATTACCCCTAGATTCCTACTCATAATCGCTTGGTCACTGGTTCAAGTCCAGTAGGGGCCACCAGATTTTAGCTGTAGAATCAGATAGATAGACCGCTCAACAACGAGTGGTTTTTTTATGCCTTTTAGTCAGTGTCCCCTTTTTGTCCCCTGAGAAAATTTTCATGTTCCCATTGTGACCTTCTTGACACACAAGAAAGACTGTTTTTTGTCCAAACGAACCAAAAGGAAAAGAATTTTTCCCGTCAGCAAAAATATATTTACTGATTCAGTTCATTTCAGTTTCCTAATGACCGCAAAGCCGCACCGTTACTATGTTTTGAAATTCCTCTCGGATTCCCTTCATAACCTTATTTCTCACGAAAAATAGAAATATCCTTTCACTATCATTGCGTTAACTTTTCGTTCGTGATCCTCCCTTGATCTACAAACTGAAATTTCCTGAAAATCTTTTCAAACCTTTCAGTTTGTGATTTCTCTCACACCGCCAGTTCTGGTGCGGTTTGGCAGTTTGACTTGTAGGATTTTAAAACTGAAAAAATTTTTTGATCCAAAACGTGCAGGCGGGTGCGGTGTAGTGCCGTTTTCGTCATAAGTTCGTTTATTTCGTCATAAGTGCAGCGAGACAAACCGTCACTAAGGTGTTTATTTGATTCTTGAGTCAGATAATACAATCAGTTAAAGTAGCACTGCCGTCGGCAAAATCCGATGGTCAAGGGGTCGCAGCCTTGGATTCATCAACACTGGTAAAGACTATTTACCAGTGTGCCTGCTATCGCACCTTCTATGGCGGTTCAGGCAGGGGAGACTAACGTCTCGCTGGTTTGATGAATCCCAGTACTGCGAACCCTGTTTGAATCGCCACCACCAAAGAGGTAAGCAGGAATATGAAAAAAGACTGGCATACCGCCGATATTATCGCTGCGATACGTAAGAAGAATAAGACGCTGGCATCATTGTCCAGAGAGCACGGTTTAAACTCTTCAACATTAGCCAATGCTTTAACGCGACCCTGGCCTAAAGGGGAATTGTTGATCGCTCAGGAAATTGGTGTAACCCCTGCTGAGATATGGCCCAGTCGGTATTTTGATGAAAATGAGCAGCCTATCAAACGAACCGTTCGACATGATTTACCAAACAATTCTGATATCACATAAGTTATTTCTATATCCGAAAAAGTAACGACAACGTTTAAACCATTAAACTAATACAGTACTCTGAATTATCAGTTTCTTATTACACTCATTGCCCATTCTTTAATATCAGAATTGTCTTCATAGATCTATGAAGGTGTAAAAAAGCCCGCATGTTGCGGGCGAGATAATTGTATTTCAGCCCATCAGAACACGAACCAGTAGAG